>JBASVF010000044.1:0-13244 GCA_049275795.1 Desulfomonilia bacterium | reverse complement strand
CATCACGATGGAGGTGAAGCTGATCCAGCCCATAGCCATGGACGAGGGACTTCGCTTCGCCATCCGCGAGGGCGGCAGAACCGTAGCCTCCGGCGTCATCGTCAAGGTCATCGAGTAGGAGAACAGGAGCAAGGAAATGGAGACCCAGAGGATTCGCATACGATTGAAAGGCTTTGACCACAAGTTGATTGACCAGTCCGTCCAGGAAATAGTTGACGCGGCGCGGAGAACCGGAGCGCGGGTGGCAGGCCCTATCCCTCTTCCGACAAAGATCGAGAGGTACACAGTTCTGCGGTCTCCCCATGTTGACAAGAAGTCCAGAGACCAGTTCGAGATCAGGACCTTCAAAAGGCTCGTCGATATTCTGGATCCGACCCAGCAGACCGTGGATTCGCTCATGAAGCTGGATCTCTCTGCCGGCGTAGACGTCGAGATAAAGCTCTAAGAGAACGTGGGAGTTGACAATGGTTAAGGGGATTTTAGGAAAGAAGCTCGGTATGAGCCAGGTATTCAATGACAAGGGCGAAATCGTTCCCGTCACCCTGATCCAGGCCGGGCCCTGCTATGTGATCCAGAAGAAGATCAAGGACATCGACGGCTACGACGCCATCCAGCTGGGTTTCGAGCCCAAGAAGGAAAACCGGGTGAACAAGCCCATGAAGGGCCATCAGGCCAAGGCCGGGGCGGGCTACTTCTACTATATCAGGGAGGTGCCCTGCGACGATGTGGGCGCGTTCGAGCTGGGCCAGGAGATCAAGGTTTCCGAGCTCTTTGCAAGGGGCGAGAAAATCAAGGTGAGCGGGACCTCCAAGGGCAAGGGCTACGCAGGGGTGGTCCGCAGGCACAACTTCGGCGGCCTTCCCGCCTCGCACGGAGCGTTGATCCTCAACGAGACCGGCTCGATCGGCATGCACACCGATCCGGGCAAGGTGTTCAAGGGGAAGAGAATGTCCGGGCACCTGGGTGACGAGAAGGTCACGATCAGCGGCCTGGAGGTCATGGACGTCCGCGACGAGGAGCACCTCATCGTGGTCAAGGGGGCGGTTCCGGGCTCCCGGGGCAAGCTCGTCGTACTGAGGAAGCAAGGGGTGTAGCAGTCATGCCTAAGGTTGACGTATACAACATGTCCGGAGAGAAGGTCAGGGAGATCGACCTCGACGATACGGTGTTCGGGTGCGAGGTCAAGCCCCACCTGCTTCATGATGCGGTGGTGTGGCAGTTGGCCAACCGGCGGGCCGCGACCGCCAAGACCAAGACCAGGAGCGAGGTCTCGGGCGGCGGCACCAAGCCGTTCCGCCAGAAGGGCACGGGAAGGGCGCGCGCCGGGTCGAACCGTTCGCCCCTGTGGCGCCACGGCGGCGTGGTGTTCGGGCCCAACGGCCGCAGGTACGCCCGCAAGCTCCCCAAGAAGGTACGCAACCAGGCCCTGTGCAGCGCCCTGACCATGAAGCTCGGCGAGAACGTCATGAAGGTCGTGGACGCCATCACCCTGGAGCAGCCCAAGACAAAGCTCTATGCGGCCGCGCTGGGCAAGCTGGGCATGGACAACTCCCTGGTGGTCACGGGCAGCATGAGCATTGACAAGTCACTGGCGTCCCGGAACCTGAGCACCTCGAAGCTGCTCGATGTCCGGGGGCTCAATGTCTATGACATCCTCAAGTACAAGGGGCTGGTCCTCGACCTCGAGGCGGTCCAGTATATCGAAGAGAGGCTCAAGGGATGAAGGACTATACGCAGATCATCAAGCGGCCCATCGTGACCGAGAAGGGCACCGCGCTCAAGCAGGAGCAGAACCAGGTGCTCTTCGCCGTGGCGAGGAACGCCAATAAGATAGAGATCAAGAAGGCTGTTGAAGAACTCTTCAGCGTGCACGTGGAGGAAGTCAGAACCATGAACATGAGCGGCAAGTCCAAGCGCTATGGGATGCACGCCTATAAGCGCCCTGACTGGAAGAAAGCCATTGTGACGCTCAGATCCGGTGAGAGCATCGAGTTCTACGAAGGGGTGTAACCGATGAGCATACGATACTTCAAACCAACATCCGCCGGCATCCGGTCCATGAGCGTGTCTACCTTCGAGGAGATCACGCACACCGAGCCGGAAAAGTCTCTCACCGTCTCTCTGAAGAGGAAGGGCGGCCGCAACAACCTGGGCCGGATTACGGTCAGGCACCAGGGCGGCGGCCACCGGAGGCTCTACCGCATCAGCGACTTCAAGCGCGACAAGATAGGCATCCCCGGCACGGTCATGACCGTGGAATACGATCCGAACCGCTCGGCGCGGATCTCCCTGATCCAGTACGCCGACGGCGAGAAGCGCTACATCCTCTGGCCCGACGGCCTGACCGTGGGCAGCACGGTCATCGCTGCCGACGAGGCCGACATCAGGCCGGGTAACGTGATGCCGCTGAAGAACGTGCCGCTCGGCACCCAGGTCCACAATGTGGAGACCAGGCCGGGTAAGGGCGGGCAGCTCATCAGGGCCGCCGGCACCTATGCCCAGGTGCTCGCCAAGGAAGGCGACTACGTCCAGCTCAAGATGCCCTCGGGCGAGGTCCGCAAGATCTACTCCCAGTGCAGGGCCACGGTCGGGCAGGTAGGCAACATCAGCCATTCCAACATCAGCATCGGCAAGGCCGGGAGGAGCCGCTGGCTGGGCATCAGGCCCACGGTCCGCGGCGTTGCCATGAACCCGGTCGACCATCCGCACGGCGGCGGCGAAGGCAGGGTCAAGGGCAACCACCCCGTGACCCCCTGGGGCGTCTCCACGAAGGGTCACAAGACGCGCAAGCAGGTCAAGGACTCAGATAAGTTCATCGTAAAGAGGAGGAAGTAAGCCCATGTCCCGTTCACTCAAAAAAGGGCCTTTCGTCGACGACCACCTGCTCAAGAAGGTAATGGAGGCTCAGGAATCCGGGAGCCGCAAGGTCATCAAGACCTGGTCGCGCAGGTCCACCATCCTTCCGGAGTTCGTCGGGCTTACCTTTGCCGTGCACAACGGAAAGAAGTTCGTTCCAGTATACGTGACCGAGGACATGATCGGCCACAAGCTCGGTGAGTTTTCCCCCACCCGCACCTTCTTCGGGCACGCAGCGGACAGGAAATCTCAGAGAAAGGGGTAACGAGACATGGAGTCCAGGGCCATATTGCGACATACCAGGATATCTCCCCAGAAGACGAGGCTCATCGCGGACCAGGTCCGCAACCGGCCCATCGCAGACGCTTTGCGCATGCTCAACCTCATGGGGACCAAGAGGGCTCGCATCATTGCCAAGGTGCTCAACTCGGCGGTCGCGAACGCCATGCACACCGGTCTCGTGGACGTGGACAATCTCTACGTCAAGTCCATCCAGGTTGACGGAGCAACGACACTCAAGCGCTTCAGACCGCGGGCGCAGGGAAGAGCCACCAGGATACTCAAGAGAACAAGCCACATCGCTGTGGTGCTTGACGAGCTCTAGGAAAGGGGTTTCGTACAGTGGGACAGAAGATTCATCCATACGGATTTCGGCTCGGGGTGACCAAGGACTGGAAGGCGAAGTGGTATGCCGAGAAGGGCTTCGGCGATCTCTTTGTCGAGGACAGGAAGATCCGGGACTTCATCAACAAGAACCTGAGCCATGCGGGCATATCGGACATCATCATCGAGCGCGCGGCCAACAAGGTCAAGCTCGTGATCTTCACCGGCAGGCCGGGGCTGGTCATCGGCCGAAAGGGCCAGGGCGCCGAGCAGCTCAAGAATGACCTCGCGAAGTTCGTGGACAAGGAAATCATGCTCGAGATCAAGGAAGTTCGCCGGCCCGAGACCGATGCCCAGATCATCGCGGACGGAATCGCCAGCCAGCTCGAGCGCCGCGTCGCCTACCGGAGGGCCATGAAGCGGGCGGTTACCCAGGCCCTGAGGATGGGCGCGCAGGGAATCAAGGTCATGTGCTCCGGCCGGCTCGCAGGGGCGGAGATCGCCCGGCAGGAATGGTACCGCGAGGGCAGGGTTCCCCTGCACACCTTGAGGAGCGATGTGGACTACGGCTTTTCGCAGGCCTACACCATCTACGGCGTCATCGGCGTGAAGGTCTGGGTCTTCCACGGCGAGATCGTCGCGAGGAAGCAGGAAGAGGCAACCGCATAGGGGAGACGCGTCATGTTGATGCCAAATAAGGTAAAGCACAGGAAAGTACAGCGCGGACGCATGAAAGGGAGCCCGGAGAAGGGGTCCAAGGTGTCCTTCGGAAGCTACGGGCTCAAGTCTCTCGAGCCCCATTGGGTGACCTCGCGGCAGATAGAGGCGGCCCGTATCGCCATCACCAGGTACATCAAGCGCGGCGGCAAGGTGTGGATCAGGGTGTTCCCGGACAAGCCTATCACCAAGAAGCCGGCCGAGACGAGGATGGGCAAGGGCAAAGGGGCTCCGGAAGAGTGGGTAGCCGTGATCAAGCCCGGGAGGATCCTCTTCGAGATCGACGGTGTGAGCCTCGAGCTCGCCCAGGAGGCCTTCCGGCTGGCAGCTCACAAGCTGCCCATAAGGACCGAATTCGTTGTTCGGGAGGGACTCCATGAAGGCCAGTGAACTGCGTGAAAAAACCGTTCGTGATCTTGGTGAGCTCAAGGCGAAGCTCTCCCGCGACCTCATGAACAGCCGCTTCAGGAATATTACCGGTCAGCTCGAGAACAAAAGCGTGATCAGGAAGCTGCGCCGGGATATCGCACGGATCAACACCGTCATCCAGGAGAAAGAGAACTGACTGAAGCATCCAAACGTGAGCTAGTGGGCACGATCACCAGCGACAAGATGGACAAGACCGTTGTGGTGACAGTGGAGAGGTTGGAGAAGCATCCTATCTTCCAGAAATACATCCGGAGAAGAACCAAGTTCAAGGCCCATGACGAGAAGAACGAGTGCCGCGAAGGCGACAAGGTCGTGATCCGGGAGTGCAGGCCCTTGAGCAAGGGCAAATGCTGGAGGGTCGTGGGCATTCTGGAGAGGCAGGAGTAGGTTCCATTAAGGCTGGAGGCGAACAATGATTCAGCAACAGACAAGGCTCAAGGTTGCGGACAACTCCGGAGCAAAAGAGGTGATGTGCATCAAGGTGCTGGGAGGGTCCAGGAGGAGGTACGCATCCCTTGGGGATATCATCGTGGCGAGCGTCAAGGAGGCCATCCCCCACTCCAAGGTGAAGAAGGGCGATGTGGTGCGGTGCGTTGTGGTGAGAACCAAGAGGACTCACAAGCGGGTCGACGGATCCTCCATCCGGTTCGACGAGAACTCGGCGGTGATCCTGAACAACCAGAACGAGCCTGTCGGGACGCGCATATTCGGTCCGGTCGCACGGGAGCTCAGGGCAAAGAACTTCATGAAGATCGTTTCCCTCGCCCCCGAGGTTCTCTGATACGAGGTGACGAAATGGCGAAGCGTGCATTGGAGAGGATAAAGAAAGGCGACACCGTGGTGGTACTGGCCGGCAAGAACCGCGGACGCAAGGGCCAGGTGCTGCGGGTCGCGAGCAAGAAGGACCGGGTCTTCGTGGAGCGCGTCAACATGATCAAACGTCACCAGAAGCCGACGCAGACCTCGCCGGGCGGCATCATCGAGAAGGAGGCGGGCATCCACGCCTCCAATGTGGCGCCGGTATGCCCCAAGTGCAACAAGGGGGTGCGGGTGGGCTTCAAGGTCCACGAGGACGGCAAAAAGGTGAGGGTCTGCAGGAAGTGCGGAGAAGAGCTGGACAGGTGAGGAAAAGGTAATGGCACGACTCAAGGAGTACTACGTCAAGGAAATCGTTCCCACGCTCGTCAAGGAGTTCGGGTACACCAATATCAACCGGGTTCCCAAGATCAAGAAGATCGTGGTGAACATGGGGCTCGGCGAGGCGGTTCAGGATGTCAAGGTGATCGACAAGGCGGTGAACGAGCTCACGCTCATCGCCGGGCAGAGGCCTGTGGTCACCAAGGCCAGGAAATCGATCGCATCCTTCAAACTCAGGGAGGGCATGCCCATCGGGTGCATGGTGACCCTGCGGGGAGATCGCATGTATGAGTTCCTCGACCGGCTGATCAACGCCGTGCTCCCGCGCGTGAGAGACTTCCGGGGGGTCTCGCCCAAGGGATTCGACGGTCGCGGCAACTACACACTCGGCCTGAACGACCAGTCGGTATTTCCGGAACTTGAGTACGATGCCATTGACCAGGTAAGGGGAATGAATATAACGGTGGTCACCACTGCCGGGTCCGATGACGAGGGCAGGAGCCTGTTGAGTGCTTTCGGCATGCCGTTCAGAAGGTAAGCGGGAGAGGTTATGGCGAAGAAATCATTGATCGCGAAACAGAAGAGGCCCAAGAAGTTTCAGGTGCGGGAGTACAACCGGTGCAAGATCTGCGGCAGGCCGCACGCGTACTACCGGAAGTTCGGCATCTGCAGGATCTGCCTGAGGAACTTTGCCATGAGGGGAGAGATTCCGGGCCTCAAAAAATCAAGCTGGTAGAGGTGAAAGAAGGATGCATACCGATCCCATTGCCGATATGATCACCAGGATCAAGAATGCCGCGCAGGCATCGAAGGACAGTGTCGATATTCCCGCTTCCCGCATGAAGCTCGATATCCTCGATATCCTCATGAAAGAAGGGTACATCAGGGGATTCAAGGTCATGGACGACGGGAAGCAGGGCATGATCAGGGTAAACCTGAAGTACTACAACTCGAAGCACGTCATTACGGATATCAAGAAGGTCTCCAAGCCCGGGCGCAGAATCTACCGGCGGGTGAAGGACATCCAGCCGGTGAGGAGAGGGCTCGGGATCTCCATTGTGAGCACCTCGCGGGGGCTCATGACCGACCACAGGGCCAAGGCCGAGAACGTGGGCGGTGAGGAAATACTCAAGGTCTGGTGAGGAGTTGATCCATGTCTAGAATCGGAAAATTGCCCATTCCCATACCCAGCGGGGTAACGGTGACCATACAGGACGGCACGATTCGCGTGAAGGGCCCCAAGGGCGAGCTCGAACGCAAGATCGTCGGCAACCTCGAGGTGAAGATCGAGGACAACACCCTGTACTTCAAGCCCCTGGACGAGGAGAGGCAGACAAATGCGTATTTCGGCCTCATGCGCGCCCTGACCTACAACATGGTGGTGGGCGTCACCGAGGGCTTTACCAAGAAGCTCAAGATCACCGGGGTTGGATATCGCGGCGAGATGAAGGGCAACACCCTGGTGCTGAACGTCGGATACTCCAAGCCGGTGGAGTTTCCCCTGCCTCAGAGCGTGAAAGGCACCGTGTCCAAGGAGGGCATCATCGAGCTGAGCTCGATCGACAAGGAGCTCCTGGGCAATACCGCGGCCCATGTCCGCAAGGTCAGGAAGCCCGATGCGTACCAGGGCAAGGGCATCCGGTACATTGACGAGGTGGTGCGGCTCAAGCCCGGCAAGAGCGCAGCCAAGGGCTAAGGTGTGGAGTGATCAGTAAGGAGACCTACAGTGGCTAGCAAGAATACCAAGGAAGCTCGGGAGTATCGGAGAACACGGATCCGCCGGAAAGTGAAAGGCACGCCGGAACGATTGAGGCTGAGCGTGTACCGGGGCAACTGCCACATCTACAGCCAGATCATCGACGACACCAGGGGGGTGACCCTGGCCGAGGCCTCTTCCTTGAGTCCCGAGATCAAGGGCACGGTCAAGGGGTTCACCGTCGAGACCGCCCGGAAGGTCGGCGAGCTCCTGGCACAGAAGGCCAGGGCTGCAGGCATCGAAAAGGTCGTGTTCGACCGCGGCGGGTATCGGTACCATGGCAAGGTCAAGGCCCTCTCGGAGGGGGCGCGGTCCGGTGGGCTGAAGTTCTGAGCTAATCTGAGCTAAGGAGACGAGCGTTGGCTAGGGTAAACAGAGAAAGCTTTGTTGAAGATACCGAACAGCAACTGATAGACAAGGTGGTGTACATCAACCGTGTCGCAAAGGTCGTCAAGGGCGGCAAGCGCTTCCGCTTCAGCGCCCTGGTGGTCGTGGGCGACGGGAACGGCAAGGTCGGGCACGGCATCGGCAAGGCCAAGGAAGTGGCCTCGAGCATCCGCAAGGGTTTCGACGTTGCCAAGAAGACCATGGTGCCCGTTCCCATCGTGGAGGGCACGGTGCCACACCCGATCGTCGGTGAGTTCGGGACCTCCAAGGTGGTTCTCAAGCCCGCGCCTCCCGGCACCGGGGTAATCGCCGGCAACGCGGTCAGGGCGGTCCTCGAGGCCGCGGGCATCAAGAACGTGGTCGCGAAGACCCTGGGTTCCCGCAACCACAACAACGTCGTACGGGCCACCTTCGAAGCCCTGCTCAACATGGAGACCCGTGAGTCCGTCGAGGCCAAGAGGGGCATCTCTCTGAAGCCCGGCAAGTGAGATTACTGTGAAAAGCGAGGATGGTACGGTGGCTGACAAGATAAAGGTTACACTGAGCCGGTCGGTGATCGGCGGCACGAAGGGCCAGAAGGAGACGGTCAAGGCTCTCGGGCTCACCAGGCGTGGAAGGTCGAGGATACTGCCTGACAACGCGGCGACCCGGGGGGCCATCCGCAAGGTTTCGCACCTGCTCTCCTGGGAGGAAATATCATGATGGTGGATCTGTCGAACTTGAAGCCGGCCGCGGGCTCGAAAAAGAAGATCAAGCGCGTGGGAAGGGGCAGCGCCTCGGGCCAGGGAGGCACGAGCGGGCGCGGCCACAAGGGCCAGAAGGCCAGGTCGGGCGGCAAGGTCCCTCCATACTTCGAAGGCGGCCAGATGCCCATCTACCGCAGACTTCCCAAGAGAGGGTTCAAGAACCCCTACCGCAGGGAGTACGCCGTGGTGAATGTCAGGGACCTTTCCGACTTCCCGCAGGGGAGCGTGGTCGATATCGCGGCCCTGCAAGAGCGCGGGCTCGTCAGATCCACGGACACGGCCGTGAAGCTCCTGGCCGAGGGTGAGGTGAGCGTAGCGCTGACCGTGAAGCTGGACAAGGCGTCCCAAGCCGCCCGCGAGAAAATCGAGCAGGCCGGCGGGACCTTCGAGGCCCTCTAAGGAGTGATTCGTGGCATACGGGTTTGACAATATCGGCAAGGTTCCCGAGCTCCAGAAACGCCTCCTTTTTACCCTGTTCATGCTGTTCGTCTACAGGATCGGGATCCATATCCCTACCCCGGGAATCGATTCCGCCATCATGGCGGAGTGGTTCGAGCAGCAGCGGGGAACGCTCCTGGGCATGTTCGACATGTTTGCAGGAGGGGGGTTGAGGAGCCTGTCGATATTCGCGCTGGGCATCATGCCCTACATCAGCGCCTCCATTATCGTGCAGCTGCTCGGCATGGTGCACCCGACTTTCGAGCAGCTCCAGAAGGAGGGGGCGGCCGGCAGGCACAAGCTCACGCAGTACACCCGGTACCTCACCGTGGTGCTGTGCCTGGTGCAGAGCTACTTCATGGCCTTCGGCGTGGAGCAGATGAGCGGTCCGGCGGGCGAGCCCGTAGTGCTGTTCCCGGGATGGGGTTTCAGGCTCACGGCCATGATCACCATGACCACGGGAACGATCTTCCTGATGTGGCTCGGCGAGCAGATCACCGAGCGGGGCATCGGCAACGGCATCTCGCTCATCATCTTTGCCGGAATCGTGGCCCAGCTGCCCGTGGCGGTCTACAACAGCGTGAGGCTCACCAGGACCGGCGAGCTGCCGCTCCTGCTGCTGCTCTTCCTGGTTGTCTTCATGGTCGCCGTGGTGGCGGGGATCGTCTTCATGGAGACCGCCCAGCGCAGGATTCCCATCCAGTATCCCAAGCAGATACGCGGAAGGCGCGTCTATGGCGGGCAGAGCACCCACCTGCCCCTGAAGATCAACGTCTCGGGCGTTATCCCGCCCATTTTCGCCTCGTCCATCATCGTCTTCCCCGCAACCATCGCGCAGTTCTTCCCGAACGTCGCGTTCATGAGAACCCTGGCGGAGACGATGAACCCGGGCGGTTTCCTGTACAACGCCATTTTTGTCATCGCCATCGTATTCTTCACCTACTTCTACACCGCGGTCGTGTTCAACCCGGTGGACGTTTCGGAGAACCTCAAGAAGCATGGCGGCTACGTTCCCGGCATACGGCCCGGGAAGGCCACCGCGGAGTACCTCGACAAGGTGCTCTCCCGGCTGACCCTGGTGGGGGCGATCTACCTGTCGGTGGTTTGCGTGCTGCCCATGCTGCTCATCGCGCGGGCGAACGTTCCCTTCTACTTCGGCGGCACCTCCCTGCTCATCGTCATCGGCGTGTCGCTGGATACAATGTCCCAGATAGAGTCTCATCTGATCTCCCGGCAGTATGACGGCCTCCTCAAGACCGGCCGGATCAAGTCCAGGAGATAGCTGATAAAATTCATTCGAGGGAGAGCACTATGAATATTATCTTGATCGGACCACCGGGCGCGGGAAAAGGGACTCAGGCGAAGAGGATGATCGACAGACTGGGAGTGCCTCAGATCTCCACGGGCGACATGTTCAGGGCTGCCGTGAAGGAAGGCTCGCCCATGGGCAAGAAGGCAAAGGAGTACATGGACAAGGGCGCACTCGTGCCCGACGACGTAGTTATCGGAGTCGTGAAGGAGCGCTTTGAGAAGCCGGATATCAAGAAGGGCTTCATACTCGACGGGTTCCCCAGGACCCTGGACCAGGCAAAAGCCCTCGACAAGCTGCTGGCCGACATGGGCAGCAAGCTCGACCACGTGGTGGTCATCGAGGTGCCGGACGACAACCTGGTAGGCCGGCTCACCGGGAGGCGGACCTGCAGGGGATGCGGGTACATGCACCACGTTCAGTTCGACCCGCCGAAGAAAGAGGGCGTGTGCGACAAGTGCGGCGGAGAGCTCTATCTGCGTGATGACGACAAGGAGGCGACCATCAGGGATCGCCTTACCACCTACCATGCGCAGACTTCCCCGCTCATCGATTACTACAGCACCAAGGGAATCGTCAGGAAAATCGATGGAACGAGGAGCATGGAAGACGTGAACAAAGAGATATTCAAGGCGATAGGGGCTTAAGGCAGGTATGGCGAAAGACGTAATCGAGACTGAAGGGGTTGTAGTCGAACCCCTTCCCAACGCCATGTTCAAGGTTCAGCTCGAGAACGGCCACCAGATTCTTGCTCATATATCCGGGAAGATGCGCATGCACTATATACGGATCCTGCCTGGCGACAGGGTTCAGGTCGAGATATCGCCATATGACCTGACCAAGGGCAGGATCGTGTACAGATCGAAATAGGATGGTGATTTGAGATGAAAGTAAATGCATCGGTTAAGAAGCGCTGCCGCAGCTGCAAGATCATCAAGAGGCACGGGGTCATCCGGGTCATCTGCAAGAATCCGCGGCATAATCAGAGACAAGGATAAGGAGGCTAAGGAACGTGGCTAGAATCGCAGGGGTAGACTTACCTCGAAACAAGCGCATCGACGTAGCCTTGACGTATATCTACGGCATTGGACACGCTCGATCTTCGGAAATACTGGCCAGTGTGGATATCGATCCTTCCAAGAAGAGCGATGACCTCACCGAGCAGGAGATCGCTGCGATCAGGGACTACATCGACAAGAACCTGACCGTGGAGGGCGACCTCAGGCGGGAAGTGACTATGAACATCAGGCGCCTGATGGACATCGCGTGCTACCGGGGCCTGAGGCACCGCAAGGGATTGCCGGTACGCGGCCAGCACACGCACAACAACGCACGGACAAGGAAAGGTCCGAGGCGGCTGGTTGTCGGCAAGAAGAAATAAGGAGCTTTAAGGAGATCGCTCAATGGCCAGGCAGAGAATAGGCAAGAAAAAGGTCAAGAAAGACATCCCCGAAGGGGTCGTCCATATCCAGGCCACCTTCAACAACACGATCGTCACCATTACCGACCAGCAGGGCAATACCCTGGCATGGTCGACGGCAGGAGCCCAGGGGTTCAAGGGGTCCCGGAAGTCCACGCCGTTCGCCGCCCAGATGGCGGCCCAGGAGGCGTGCAGGAAGGCCCAGGAATACGGCGTCAAGAGCGTCTATGCCTATATCAAGGGACCGGGCAGCGGCCGCGAGTCGGCGCTGAGGGCAGTCAACGCCAGCGGCATCCGGGTCACCGGCATCAAGGACATCACCCCCGTTCCCCACAACGGGTGCAGACCGCCGAAGAAGAGAAGGGTTTAACCGCAAAGGAGGATGAGTCTTGGCGAGATATACAGGGCCTGTTTGTAGAATTTGTCGGAGAGAAGGGGTCAAGCTCTTTCTCAAAGGACAGCGATGCTATACTGACAAGTGCGCCGTCGTGACGCGCGAAAATCCTCCGGGGCAGCACGGGATGGGGAGAATCCGTACCAGCGAATATCGCCTTCACCTGCGTGAGAAGCAGAAGGTACGCTATACCTACGGCATTTCCGAGTCCCAGTTCAGGCGCTACTATGACATGGCCAGGAGTCAGCGGGGCGACACGGGCGAGAACCTGCTCGTCCTGCTCGAGAGGCGGCTCGACAACATCGTCTACCGCAGCGGCTTCTCGACCTCCCGCGCCGAGGCACGGCAGCTCATCGACCACGGACATTTCCGGATCAACGGCCGCAAGACCGACGTGCCCTCGTACCTGGTGAAGGCGGGCGATATCGTCGAGGTGAAAGAGAAGAGCAAGAACCTCGATGTCATCGTGAACTCTCTCGAGATCAGAGAACAGCGGGGCTCCGCCGAGTGGCTCGAGGTGGACCCCGATGCCAGGAAGGTGACCGTCAAGGTTCTGCCGGAGCGCAAGGACCTGCCCATGGCTGTCGAGGAAAGGCTGATCGTCGAGTTCTATTCGAAATAACAAATACTAAAGGCAAGGAATCGGGATGATTGAGAAGAACTGGAAAGAGATCATAAAACCCGGCAAGTTGGAGATAGTGGAAAGTACGTACACCAGTACGTACGCGCGTTTCAACGCACAGCCTCTGGAGCGGGGTTTCGGTGTCACTATAGGCAACTCGCTGAGGAGAATTCTTTTATCATCCATCTATGGATCTGCCATCATCGGCGTTCGCTTCGACGAGTCGCTGGGCGTACTTCATGAGTTTTCAAGCATTCCCGGAATTTACGAGGATGTGACCGACATCATCCTGAATCTGAAGAAGGTCATCCTCAAGATGCATACCGACAAGTTCCAGATCGTATCCCTGGAAAAAACCGGGCCCTGCGAGGTGACTGCCGGAGACATCGCCACGGGGGCGAACATCGAGGTGATCAATCCCAATCAGCAC
>JBASVF010000043.1:0-1742 GCA_049275795.1 Desulfomonilia bacterium | reverse complement strand
CCCTTGGCGGCCGGCATAGGGAATGGAGAGGAGGCCGGCGGGGCCGGTCGTATCATTGACCAGTTCTGGCTTGCGTTTCTGCGAGAGCAAGAACATCGGTTGAAACAGGTCTGCTATAGGGGTTGATGGAAGCAGACATTTCCCGAGGCCTGAGCGATGTGGTCCTTTGCCTGCCGCCTTTTTGACCCCTGTAGGGAACAGCTTTGGCGAACCAAGGGCTCGCTTTCTGGCAGCGACCTTTGGCCTCCCGGTTCGTGAAAAAGATCCGGTTCAGAGGTTGAAATCTACGGTCATGCTGTTTACCGTGATGCCGTCGAGCACCACCGGCCCGAAATCGGTTCCTCCGAAGCTCACGCCTTCCATCCGGATGCTGCCGTTGAACGTGGGAGTGGTTTCTATGGCCAGGGTTCCACTGTCGTTGACGAGCTGGATCTGGTAGAAATTGCTGTCTCCGGTTCCGCCGCTGTCGCCGAGCTCGAAGTTCCCGGAAGAGACCCACGCAGACGGGGTCGTGGCAGCGCCGCTGAAGCTATCGGCAAACCGGATGCCGCTTATGGCGAGTGAACCGGTCGCCTGGTTGTTGTAGGCAAACTCGACCCTGTCTATGCTCGACTGGGAGAAGTACTTGAAATAGATTGCCGTGCCGTCGTTGCTGGGCGGGGTGAGAATGAACTCGAAGTTGTTCAGGCCGATCTGCCCGACCTCGAGGCTGCCGAGCTCCGTGCCGCAGAATTCGACACTGCCCACCGAGATGCTCATCTCCTGCTCCCAGGAAGGGGCGGTGATGCTCAGGTACGAATCCCAATCAGGGATAATGAGTCCACCAACGTTTCTTCTGAGGATGTCGATGGTGATGGGATCGTCCCTGGTGCTGAACCAGTATCCCCAGCCCGCTCCGTCGCCGACCGTCACGTCCTCGAGAACGAGCGAGCCGGCATTGTCGCTGTCAAAGATGGATATGCGCGCGTACTCGTCGTAGAAGGTGGCCTGGTCGAGGGAGATGGTTATGCCCACCTGCCCGGTGACCGTGCCCATCTGCTCGTCGTTGAGCGACTGCATCTGGGCACCTGCAGGTGTGGTCCAGGCGAACAGGATGAGCGCCAGCAATCCGCATATGGTTTCGTGTCTCATGGCTTCTCCTCTTCTCTAGTGGGGGGCGATCTCCATGCGGCCGCCGAGACAGGCATGGGTGACCCCCTCCATCCTGATGTTCCGGAAGAAATCAGCGCTCGCCGCATCCTGCCCCAGTCCGGCCTGCATCGATATGGAGCCGATGCCTATCTCGTCGGCATAGGTTTCGATCGTGGGGAGCCCGATGGAGATGCCGACCATGGGGGAGCCTACCTCCTCGCTCATCTTGGGGAGGTTGTTGGTCATGTCGATGGTCATGGCCGAGGGGGTGAACCCGGACGGGACCGAGAGCGCATGAGCGAAGTGCAGACCGTGCCCCGGGCTGGTGAGCGTGCCGGAAGCGTCCAAGGCGATCGCGTTGACGCGCAGGACATCAAATTCGAGATCGTTGTAGCAGAATGCGCCCCCGTCATCCATGTCATAGTAGGCGATCTGGTCGTAGCTCAGGTAGAGCACCGCGTCGTCGATGGTGATATCCACCCCGTAATCATGGTGAGGTGCCAGCTCCAGCGCGCCTTCGAGAAAGACCAGATCGACGTTCGTCAGCTGCTTTTTCCACAGGAACTTGTCGGCGGCGGTTGCGCTGTCCATGGTGTAGATGTAGGAAAGAT
>JBASVF010000042.1:0-11090 GCA_049275795.1 Desulfomonilia bacterium | reverse complement strand
GAGCCGTACAGACCCCAGGGTTGTGAAGAGAAGGCAAAGAGCAGCATCGAGGCCACGGACAGCATACCGCCGAGCACCGCAAGGAGCCGCTTGCTGAAGCGGTCCGAGAGGTATCCGACAGGGACGGCGAGGACCGCGCTGATCAGCACGCTGAGCATGATCAGGACCCCGGTCTCGGCGCCCGAGAGATGGTGTCCCGTGTCAGCGATCAGCGGCATGAATGACCAGAACGCGCCGACGCACATGGTGGTTGCGAAGCGGAACAGGAACATGCCGAGCAGGCGGCTGTTGCGCAGGAGCATCATCACGGGTTCACGGGGCCTGTCCCGGGAGAGCAGGGCTTCCTTCCTGCGCGGCGGAAGGAGCACCATGCACAGGATGAGCGCGGCCGCGCAGAGCACGCCCATGCTCAGGAAAGAGGCCTTGATCCCCAGCATGTCCTTTGCCGTTCCGCCCAGCACCGGCCCCGCGCTCAGCCCTGCATAGACGGAAACGTTGAGCAGCCCCATGGTGAAGCCTTCCCTGCCCTTGGGGGTGATCTCCCCCACGTAGGCCTGCGCCACCGGCATGACCATGGCCGCGGCAATGCCCTGGAACAGGCGAACCGTGATCAGGGAAACCACGTCCCGGGAGAACATGTAGGCGATCGAGGCCAGGAAGTAGGCCAGCAGACCCGCCGTCAGGAAGGGTTTCCTGCCGGCCCTGTCCGATACGGAGCCGAAATAGGGCAGAAAAACGGTCCTCGAGAGGGAGAAGGCGCCGAACAGGATACCGATGGAGAAGCCGGTCGCCCCCAGGTCATGGGCATAGACCGGCAGTAAGGGGACAACGATGCCCTGGCCGAGCATGGCGGCGAATATCGCGAGGAAGAGGGTGGTGAATATCTTCCAGTTCATCTGCCTGGGTGTTCATGTTCTCCTGTTTTCAAAGCCTATGAACCGCTCCCCGCACAGCCTCGAAGGTCTGCGCTCCATGGCAGGCCCGATACGGCGCGAGTTTTCCGGTACTGCCCGCGACACTGTATTCCGGAACCGGGGAAGAGCGCAAGGGCCATGTCCGGGAAGGCACTGGGAATCAAGACCCTGAATTTTCCCAGGAGACAGGCCCCGGCAAAATGCCTTGCAGGAACAGGAGAAATCCTGATACGTTTGGCTGCCATAGGACCGGTGTGCGGCGGGTATGATCCGAAGGGACTGGTGATTCTCCCCCTCGAGGAGGACCGGCCCATGCAGCGTGCTTATCTGAAATCCGCCGGGTGAAACCCGGGCGCTCAAGGCCGCGGAGATACCCCGGCTTGGAGAAGGCACCGGCTTGAGCGTTATCTCGACCGGGGAGGCGCCGGGCAGGGCGATCGCACGCCACAGCCGCCTTTCCCCGGTAAAACGAAAAAAGAGCTCAGGAAGATAAAATGAAAGAAAGCGGCCCCATCTCGACCTTCGAGGCATGGATCCTGGCTGCCAGGCCGCGTACGATCCCTGCATCTGTGGCCCCCGTGGCCGTCGGCACGGCTGCGGCATACCACGACGGCGCCCTGGCGGTTCTCCCCGCCTTGGCCGCCCTTGCCGTAAGCATGCTCCTGCAGGTCGGGGTCAACCTCGCCAACGACTATTTCGACTATGCCGGCGGTATTGACTCACCCGACCGGCTCGGTCCTACCCGGGTGACCCAGAGCGGCCTGATAGAGCCCGGGCGGGTGAAAGCGGGCATGGCGTGCGTGTTCTGCCTGGCTGCACTCATGGGCCTGTACCTCGTGTTCGTGGGCGGAGTCCCCATCCTCCTCGCCGGGATCGCCTCCATCGCCGCTGCCCTCGCCTATAGCGGAGGCCCGTACCCGCTTGCCTCTCACGGGCTCGGAGACCTGTTCGTCTTTATCTTCTTCGGCCTGGTCGCGGTAGGCGGAACCTACTACGTTCAAGCCTTGAGCCTCACTCCCATGGCCCTGCTCGTTGCCGTGCCACCGGGGCTGCTCATCACCGCGATCCTGGTGGTCAACAATTTGCGGGATATCCACACCGACCGGCGGTCGGGCAAGCGGACCCTGGCCGTGATCCTGGGGGCCGGCGGCAGCCGGGCCGAGTATGCCATCCTGCTTGCTGCCGCGTATGCCGCTGTCCTGCTGATCTGGATTCTCGGCCCGTACGGTCTCTGGGTCCTCCTTCCCTTTATCTCCTGCATCATGGCCTTCAGGACGCTCCGCATCGTCCTGAAGGAATCCGGCAGGGTTCTCAACGAGGCACTGGCGAAGACGGCCGGGCTCGCCCTCGTGTTCAGCCTGCTCTTTTCCCTCGGGATCGTGCTGTCCGCCTAGCGAGCGCGGGGTTTCGCCCGTGTGCCGGAAAAGACTCTACCGGGAGAGGGTGCCGTCTGGCGGCAGGGTGCGCGGGGACCGCATGGGGGAAGGGGCGGCGGTTTGCTCGCAACAGAGAGTCACGTTCCACCAGGCCCGCCCCCGCGGCAGGTTGCGGCTCATACGCGGGAGGTCGCCGGACATGCGGTGAAAACATCATGACGCCGCCGATCGGCGGCGTCATCTCTTCGGTTTTTCTCGGGTCCTCTTCGTCCGCAGCTTTCTTGAGCTGTTGCCTAAGCTGAAGTCCTGCCCGATTTCTGCTGGCTCACGTACATGCTCTTGATCTCGTCGGCGAAGCGCTCCTTGATGATGCGGCGCTTGAGCTTGAGCGTGGGGGTGAGCTCTCCTCCTTCCACGGTGAAAGGCTTGGGCAGGAGGGTGAAGTACTTGATCTGCTCGTAGCGGGCGAGCTGCTTGTTCACCTCGTCGATCTGTGACTGGAAGAGGGCCTTCACCTTTTCGTGCCTGACCAGGGCCGCGTCGTCATCAGCGGGGATGCCCTCTTTCTTCGCGAAGCGCTTGAGCTCCTTGAAGTCGGGCACGAGCAGGCAGGTGAGGTACTTCTCGCCGTCGCCGACCAGGCAGGCCTGGTCGATGTAGGGTCGTGCGAGGAGGGCGAGCTCGATCGGGTGCGGGGCCACGTTCTTGCCACCCGAGGTGACGAAGAGCTCCTTCTTGCGGTCCGTGATCTCGAGGAACCCGTCCTGGTCGAACCTGCCGATGTCGCCCGTGAGGAACCACCCGTCCTCGTTGAACGAATCCTTGGTTTCCTGGGGCAGCTTCCAGTACTCCTTGAAGATCTGGGGACCTTTCGCGATGATCTCGCCGTCCTCGGCGATCTTCTGCTCGGTCCAGATCACGGGCTTGCCCACGGTGCCCGGCTTGACCTGGAGACGGTATACCAGGGTGTAGTACGCGAGCCCCAGCATGAGCATGCGCACGGGGCTCGTGTAGGGCGACAGGCCCTCGGCCTGCTTCTTGATCATGCAGTAATGGGTCCAGTCGAGCATCTTTGTCTGGAACCAGCTGAGGTTGTTCCGATCGATGCCCTGGAATTCGGGGGCGTTGTAGTTGAGGCTCGCGCAAGTCTCGGTGAGGCCGTATCCCTCGGAAAGCTGCACGCCCAGCGACCTGATGAAGTTGCAGACATCCTTCGAGAGCTTGCCGCCGCCCGAGATCCCCATGACCAGCCGGTCCAGGCCGGCCTGCTTGCGCAGGTTGTTGAAAACCAGGATATTGGCAAGGGAGAAGAGCATCATGTTGATCGGATCAAGGGGCCTGCCCCTGGCCATGGCATTCGCAAATTTTTCACCCTGTCGCACGGCCCAGGCAAACATCTTCTGCACCGTGGCAGGCTGCCGGGATATGACCGAGTTGACCTGGTCGTAGACCTTCTCGTAGAAGCGGGGGATGCTTACGATGACGTTGGGCCTGACCTCCCTGAGCGTCTTGGGGATCAGGCTGAAGTCGGGCTCGAATATGAGTACGCCGCCCAGGGTCAGCCCTCCGACATGGTAGTCGGCGGAGCGGCCGTACACGTGGCAGATGGGCAGGTGCACCAGGAAGGTCATGTGGAGGTCCTTGTCCTGGCCTGCGCGTCTCAAGAGGGTGGGATCGGCGAACTGCCTCATGGCCGCGACCCAGTTGCCGTGGGTGATCACCGCACCCTTGGGCTTGCCGGTGGTGCCCGAGGTATAGATAATGCTGACCATGTCCTCGGGCCGCGCCGCCTGGATGCTCCGCCTGAGCCCGTCCATGTCGAGGTTCTTCCTGCCCGTCTCGAGAACCTCGTTGAAGTGGTAGATTCCCTCCCCCGCGGGACCATTCCAGGATTCCATGACGATGATGGTCTCCAGGCCCGTGCCGGGCTTGATCTTCCTGGCCATCTCGGCCTTCTCGCGGGTGGAGCAGATGGCGATCTTTGACTCGCTGTCCGAGATCATATACGAGAGCTCGTCCTCAGAGAGGGTGGGGTACAGCGGCACCTCGATTCCACCCAGGATCTGGATGGCCTGGGCCGAGATCACCCAGCGCGGCCTGCTCTCGGAAAAGATCGCGACCTTCTCGCCCCGCTTCAAGCCCAGCGCCTTGAGCCCCGATGCGAGCTCGAAGCTCTGCCTCTGTGCCTCCTTCCAGGTGATGGATCTGAAGTCGCTGGTAGGGTCGCCGTTTTCGTCGAATCTGCCCATGAGAAAAGGCTGCGCCTCCCCCATCTCGTCAGCGCGCTGATGGAAGATTCCACATAGCGTATCATCCCGATATCCCATACAACACCTCCTTGATGATATTCGTGAAGAAATGGCCTTGCCTATCATAAGGCCGAATCCTCTTGTTTCACACGTCAGAACAGCGGGCGGCGATGCCTCCGGACCCGCAGGCAATCCGCCGCTGGGATCATGGTCGCTGACAACTCCAAGAACCCACGAACCATTGAAAAGCATTATACATTAAATTTACCATTTGGTATATAGCAAAACGATCGAACCTCAATGTCGACTCGACGAGGATGGCATCCCCAGGGTCTGATGTGGGGTTCCATGCCCCTGGATGACGGGTACGCGACCTCGCGGGATCAATGAACCCTTTCTGTCTGCGACCTTCTCGTGCATAATACCGGGCACTATGAGACCGTCGTTCCTGCCCCGCCTGGTCAACGGATCGCTCTTCGACCCGGTGGTCTATGTCCGGCTGCTCAATACCCGCAGGGCCCTGCTCTTTGACTGCGGGCACTTCGAGGGCCTGGCTCCCCGGGAGCTGCTGCGCCTCGAGGCTCTCTGCATCAGCCACACCCACATGGACCACTTCATGGGCTTCGACCGCGTCCTGAGGGCGATCCTCCACCGCCTGGAGCCGCTGGACGTCTATGGGCCAGAAGGCATCACGGAAAAGACCCTCTCCAGGCTGGGCTCCTACACCTGGAACCTCGTGGCCGGATACGCACTGGGGATCACCATCCACGAGATCCTGCCCGGGTGCATGCACGTCACGAAGGTGAGGGCCGATGCCGGCTTCGGAGTCGTCTCGCGGGAGACGCTTCCCCGGCAGGGGTTCCTGGTCTCGTCAGGCCCGCGCTACACGCTGGAGGCAGCCGTCCTGGACCACGTCGTCCCCTGCCTGGGCTACGTGCTGAAGGAGCCCGTGCACATCAGCATCTTGAAGGGCGAGTCCGAGAAGCGCGGATACGTTCCAGGCCCCTGGATCGGGGACCTCAAGGAATGCCTCATGGCAGGCAGGCTCGATGACCCCATCCGGGTGACGACCGTCTCGGGTTTCCGGGAGATCAGGGCCGGTGATCTCGGGCAAGAGCTCACCGTGGCCTCCAGGGGGCAGACATTGGCCTATGTGACCGATGCGTCCTTTACCTCCGGGAACCTGGAGACGATCGCGGCCCTGGCAAGGGGGGTGGATACGCTCTTCATCGAGGCTTACTACCTCGACGAGCTCTCCGGGTTTGCCCGGGCGAGAGGGCACCTCACCGCCCGCCAGGCCGGGACGATCGCGGGGATGCTCGGGGCCGGGAAGGTGTATGCCATGCACATTTCCCCCCGGCACCACAACCGGGCCCGCGAGGTCAGCGCCGAGCTCGAAGCCGCACTGGGCAGGCCCGCAGCGCGCCCGGAGTGAGGAGGGATTCCCCTGGGGACGTACAGGCCGCATTTCTCCTCGGCTCATCCCCGGGATCATCCGTCCTTGCCAGGGCGGCTGCAATGAGGTAATGACTCATCACCATGACGGTTTTTTAACCGGTTAACCATATGTCGCGGGGAGCACATGAGGAGAATCGAGACAGAGCTTGAAGGGGCCTTGCTGCTGGAGCCCGATGTGTTCACGGACGAGCGGGGGTTTTTCCTGGAGTCCTACAACCAGCGGGTCTTCCGGGACCTGGGCATCACTACCGAGTTCATCCAGGACAACTACTCCTTCTCGCGCAGCAAGGGGTGCCTGAGGGGCCTGCACTTCCAGTCCGTTCCCCATGCCCAGACCAAGCTGGTGTGGGTGGTCTCGGGGGCGGTCTACGACGTCATCGTGGATCTGAGACCCGGCTCGCCCACCCGGGGCAGGTGGATATCCGTGGAGCTCGACAGCCGCATACCCAGGATGCTCTACGTGCCCAGGGGCTTCGCCCATGGGTTCTGCACCCTGACGGACGGGACGATGGTGCTCTACAAGGTCGACGCGCACTATGCACCCGATGCCGACGGGGGCATCAGGTGGGACGACCCGGACCTGAACATTCCCTGGCCCATTAAGGATCCCATCCTCTCGGCCAAGGACCGGCGCTTGCCCTACCTTCGTGAATTGCCTCCGGAAAAAGCTCCTGCTTGACTTCACGGCCGGTTCGTTGTTAATTCGCCCTATGTTCCTGATCGTATCCGGGGGGGATGCACCGTCTCCCGATTTCCTCAAGTCGCGGGCAGAGGGGGCCCTGAAGATCATCGCAGCCGACAGGGGCGCCGAGTATTGCCTGCGGGCCGGCGTCAGACCCGACTTTGTGGTGGGAGACATGGACTCGCTCTCTCCGGCAGACCTCGGCCGGCTGCAGGCCTCCGGGGTCCCGCTCGAGAGGCACAGCCGGGAGAAGGACGAGACCGACACGGAGCTGGCCCTCAATCTCGCCATCAGCCAGGGCGCGGCCGAGGTGGAGATGCTCGCCTGCACCGGAGACCGTTTCGACCACACCCTGGCCAACATCCACCTGCTCCTGGCGGCCCGCAGGCGGGGTGTCGAGGCGTGGATCCTCTCGGAGTCGTTCAAGATCTTCCTGGTGGACTCCCAGGCCAGGCTTACCGGCATGGAGGGCGCCACCCTGTCGCTGCTGCCGCTGTCTTTCGAGGTAAAGGGGATCTCTCTCTCCGGGTTCAGGTGGGACTTGAGCGGGGCGAGCATGGAGGTGGGCAGCCCTGTCGGCATCAGCAATCGGGTGGTTTCCCTGGAGGCCGTAATCCGGGTGGAGGAGGGGGTACTCGTGGCCGAGCTCTTCTTCCCCTCGAAGCCTCGGGCGGGCAATGGATAGTGACAGCATAGGTCGGGTGATGCTATTTCAAGGCATGGAGATCGAGGGAGACGCTCTCCCCGTGAATGTCCGGCAAAGGAGGAGCTTGATTGAGACGGTTCGTCATTCTTAGTGTACTGGCCTGTGTGTGGCTTGCCGGGTGCTCTGAGAGCGCATCGAAGCCCGGCGGGAATGCGCTTGCGGGCAAGGACGTCGTAGCTCGGGTCGGGGATGAGGTCATCACCGGGCAGGATATCGATAACATCCTGTCCCAGGTTCCCCCGCAGTACCGCGCCCGCTTCACCACCGCTGAAGGCCGCCGGGAGATTGTGGACAACCTCGTGGACATGAAGATACTCGCTGGAGAGGCCAGGAGGAGAGGCCTGGACAGGCGGGATGACATACAGCTCAAGATCGATCTCTTCGTCGAACAGGCCCTGGCCAAGGAGCTCGAGAACGAGCTCAAGGGCTCTGTGAGCGTGAGCGACAGGGAGATCGAGCAATACTACCAGGAGCATATCGACCGCTACGTCACCCCGGAGCGCATCCGGGCCAGGCATATCCTGGTCGAATCCGAGGAGCTGGCGGGCGACATTCTCAGGCAGCTTCGAGAGGGAGGCGACTTCAAGGAGCTCGCAAAGAAATACTCCACCTGTTCCTCGGCCTCCAAGGGGGGCGACCTGGGATGGTTCGGAAAAGGCAAGATGGACCCCGCCTTCGAGAAGGCTGCCTTTGCCCTGAACAAGGGCGAGCTCAGCGGGATCGTGAGCTCGGCCTCCGGGTATCACATCATCCGGCTCGATGACCGGCGCGAGGCAAAGACGAGGAGCCTGGAACAGGTGAGAACGTCCATCGAGCGAACCCTGCAGAAGGAGCTGGGGGCCAGGGAAATCGACGATCTCAAACAGAAGATCAGGCAACGGGACAAGGTCACGGTCAACGACGAGTACTTCCGGAAGTTCGGCGCCCCGGCCCCGCCGGAGGAAGCGGGATCCGCCGGGCCTGTCGAGCCGGAAGGGCAGTAGGAGGCAGGGACATGCCGCTGTACACCTGGAGCGGGTACACCGAAGAGGGCAAGGCCGCCAAGGGCATGATCGACGCGACCTCGACCCGGGAGGCAAAGCTCAAGCTCCGCTCCCAGGGGGTATTCGTCAGCTCGATCACCGAGGAGTCCTCGGCGCCGGCGCCTGGAGAGAGCAGGGAATTCTCCCTCAAGCGGTTCCTCGGCCGGGTCAGGCTGGAGGATGTCACGGTCATGACAAGGCAGCTCTCCACCCTGGTGGGGGCCTCCATTCCCCTGGTCGAGTCCCTGAGCGCGCTCTACGATCAGATCGACTCGCCCGCCATGAAAAAAACTGTGGCCCAGGTCAGGGACGCGGTAAACGAGGGCCTGTCCTTTGCCGACGCCCTCGCGCAGCACAAGCGGGTATTCTCGGATCTCTACGTGAACATGGTCAGGTCAGGAGAGGCGAGCGGGGCCCTCGACGTGGTGCTGCTGAGGCTCTCCGAGTTCCTGGAAGGCCAGCACCGGCTCAGGTCCAAGGTGGGGGCGGCGCTCATCTACCCGCTGGTGCTGTTCGTGGTCTCGCTGGGGGTGCTATTCTACCTGCTGACCGCAGTGGTGCCCAAGATGGTGGGCATGTTCGAGAGCATGGAGCAGGTCCTGCCCCTGCCCACCCGCATCCTCATCGGTGTGAGCGACTTCCTGGGCATGACCTGGTGGGCGTTTGCGCTTGCCGCGGTGATCGGGGCGGTGCTGTTTTCCCGGTGGCGCAGGACCGAGGCGGGCTCCATGAAATTTGACCGGTTCAGGATGAAAATACCGGTGTACGGCCCCATCTACCGGAAGATCTCGGTCGCACGGTTCGCCAGGACGCTGGGCACCCTGCTCTCCTCGGGTGTCCCCATCATCGAGTCCCTGAAGATCGTCAAGACCGTGGTGCAGAACAGGGTGATGGAGGCCTCCATCGAGGACTCCATCGGAGAGGTTACCGAGGGCTCCAGCATTGCCGCGCCGCTCAGGAAATCCGGCGTGTTCCCCCCCATCATCATCCACATGATCAGCACCGGGGAAAAGAGCGGAACCCTCGAAGAGATGCTCGTCAAGGCGGCGGATTCCTTCGAGGAAGATGTCGAGACATCGGTTGCGGGGCTGACATCTGTTCTCGAGCCGGTCATGATCGTGCTCATGGGAGTCATGGTGGGCTCGATCGTGCTGGCGATCCTCCTTCCCATGCTGGAGATGAGCACCATAGTCCGTTAGACTGGAGGAAGCATACCATGAACAACAGGGGTTTTACCCTTCTGGAGCTGCTGGTTGTCATCGTCATCCTCGGCATCTTGGGGACCTACGTGGGCACCAGGATCATGGGCAAGCCCGACGAGGCCAGGCAGACGCAGGTGCGGATCCAGATCCAGGCGCTGGAGAACGCTCTCAACATGTACCGGCTCGACAACGGCGACTACCCGTCGACCGAACAGGGGCTCAAAGCTCTGGTGGAAAAGCCGGTTTCCGGCAATGTGCCCAGGAACTGGAGGGCGGGCGGTTACCTGGACAAGCCCAGGGTGCCAAAGGACCCCTGGGGCTTCGACTACGGCTACCTCTGCCCGGGCGTGAGGAATCCGGACAGCTTCGACCTGTTCTCCTACGGCGGAGACGGGCAGCCCGGAGGGGAGGGCAAGAATGCGGACATCGGGAACTGGGAGACCGATGCCGACGGCCGTCAGTAGAGGCTTCACCCTCCTGGAGCTGATCATCGTCATTGTGATCGTGGGGATCACGGTGGGCTTCATCGGGCCGCGGCTCTACACGGGCATCTCGTCCTCGGGCATGGACGAGGCCACCCGGGAGATCCTCGCGATCCTCCAGTATGCCCGGTCCACGGCCGTGACCCGGCATATGCCCTACTACGTGCGCTTCGACATCGACGGCCGCAGGGTCGGCCTGTTTCCCAGGCCCCAGAGCTCGGGCGAGACTCCCGAGATGCTCAAGGAAAAGGAGCTGCCCCCGGGCGTGAGGCTCAAGAGCGTCAAGACCCCCTACCAGAGCGAGAAGCTCCAGGGCCACCTGGATATCCTGGTCACCCCGGAGGGCGTGATCGAGCAGGGGGTGATCTACCTGGAAGGGAGCCTGGGCAAGGTCTATACCCTGGTTGTCAAGCCGTTTTCCGGGATGCTCGAGATCCATGACCGCTACGTGGAGATCGCCTATGAGATCGCCTATGAATAGAAAGGGCTTTACCCTCGTGGAGGTGCTCATCGCCATGGTGATCCTGAGCATCACCTTCATGTGGCTCCTCAAAGCGACCAACCAGTCAATCGACATGGCCTCCCGGGCCAAGTTCATCACCACCGCGACCCTGCTCGCCCAGAGACACATCTCCGAGGTGCAGGCGGAAACACGGCTTCCCGGGAACGACGAAGGGGATTTCGGCGAGGATTTTCCCGGCTACCGGTACACCGGCCGGGTCGAGCCAACGCCGCTGGCCGGGTACCACAAGTATGTCCTCACCATCACGTGGGGCAAAAAGGGCAACCTTGAAACGCAGTTCATCGCATTCCTCTCCTCGAAGTAGGGGCTTCACCCTCATCGAGCTGCTCATGGCCATTGCCGTGGCAGCCGTGGTCCTGGTCATCGTGAACCAGTCCTTCTTCCAGTCCCACAGGTCCATCGAGGCGGTGAGCGACCAGAGGCAGAGCTACCAGATGGTGAGGATCGCCATGGACCGCATGGTAAAGGACCTGTGC
>JBASVF010000041.1:0-9311 GCA_049275795.1 Desulfomonilia bacterium | reverse complement strand
CTGCCCGTTCCTCCTGCAGGTTCAGGCTCTGCGGCCGGCGCCCGAGAGGGCCGCTAGGCAAGGGCCTCAAGGATCTTCGCAAGGGCGTGCGGTACCGCGAACCTCCTGTCCTTGAGAAGGTCCTCGGCAAGGGCCTTCATCCATTCCCTGGAGACGGAGATCTCCTTGATGACCACGAAGTCCCGCTTTCCTTCGGAGAGCACCTCGTACCGGGTGATCGAGATGCACACCGGCTCTGCCTCACCCTTGAGCAGGATCTCCAGCTCGACCGTCCGGCCTCCTGAGTCGACCCTGATCTGGGAGAGTTCGCCGTAGCGGGCTAGGGGCCGTCCGATCAGGGCAATGATGGCCCTGGAGAGGGCATGGTCTTTGCCGCGCCCGGCCAGGTCGGTCATGAGGCCCATCAGCCCGGTTTCCCCCTTCCGCAGAGATCCGCCTTCGTCTGGCCGGTCGCCATGAGCAGCACCAGGTACAGCGGGGAGAAGAGCTCTACGCAATCCGTTTGTCCCTCGGTCAGAACATACTTATCCACGACGTTGCTCACGCTTCCCATCCACTCGTGGAGCTTGGGCTTGTCACCTGCGGCGCCGATCAGGTCCTTGAAGAGCAGGATGCCCATGTCCACGATCTCGCGCCGCTCTTTCTCGCCATAGTTCCGGTACACTCTTCTACCCGTGCGGTGCATGAGCGAATCCGCGTTCACGTGAAAGCCCTGCTCCCGCAGAGCGATTATCAGGGGAACCGTGCACGCGGCCATGAAGCAGGCGTTCACCGAGCACTTCTCGACCGTGCTCTGCGAGGGGTCGGGGACGTGGTCGGTGCCGGCCATGACGTTCTCTCCGATGGAAGCGAGGATGACCGTGAGAGCTTCCGTCAGGTCGGTCACCTTGGTGGACCCGTAGGTGCTCAGGATCGACTTCGAGAGATTCATGACATGGTCGGAATAGGTTTTGGCTTCGCTCATCGTTCATCCCCGGCAATGTTATGGTCTGAAAGGCGGGGCGTCATCGCAGCACCGGCGCATTCTTCATTCATAGCCGTTCGGGTTGAGGGACTGCCATTTCCACGAGTCCCTGCACATCTCTTCGATCCCGCGCTTGGCCTTCCAGCCGAGCTCTGAGGCCGCCCTGGACGGATCGGCGTAGCACGAGGCGATGTCTCCCGGGCGCCTGGCCGTGATCCGGTATGGAATCTTCTTGCCCGAGACCTGCTCGAAGGCGTGCACCATTTCCAGCACGCTGTAGCCCCGGCCCGTACCGAGGTTCAAGGCCATCACCTCGGGGTTCTGCTCGAGTTTCTTCAGTGCATGCACGTGCCCGGCCGCGAGATCCATCACGTGGATGTAGTCTCTCACCCCGGTTCCGTCGTGGGTTGGGTAGTCGTTTCCGAAGACGTTGAGCCGGGGGAGCTTCCCGATCGCCACCTGCGAGATGAATGGCATGAGGTTGTTGGGAATGTCGTTGGGATCTTCTCCGATGAGCCCGCTCTCGTGGGCGCCGACAGGGTTGAAGTACCTGAGCAGCGCAATGTTCCATCCGGCCTCGGATACGGACACATCACGCAGGATCTCCTCGATCATGAGCTTGGAGCGCCCGTAGGGATTGGTCGCCCTCAGAGGAAAGTCCTCCCGGATGGGCACGCTGTCGGGCTCGCCGTAGACCGTGGCCGAGGAGCTGAACACCAGGTTCCGTACCCCGTGCTCCTGCATGACCTCGCACAGGATCAGGGTACCCGTGATGTTGTTGTGGTAGTAGCGCAACGGGACGCTCACGGACTCGCCCACCGCCTTGAGCCCGGCGAAGTGGATGACCGCCTGCGGCGTACTGCGTGCAAACACCTCCCTGAGCCGGTCCCGGTCCAGGAGGTCAACCCGGTGAAAGGCTGGCTTTCTGCCGGTGATCCTTTCCACGCGGCGAAGGGATTCTTCCTTGGAGTTGGACAAGTTGTCCACGACCGTGACGTCATATCCCGCCTGGAGGAGCTCCACGCAGGTATGGCTCCCGATATACCCGGCTCCGCCGGTGACCAGTATGTTCATAGCGTACTCACCCGCCTTCCCTGAGGTCTCCACGAGGTCAATGAACTTCGCGCACGGCTCCCCCCGGTTCGTGAAACGAACCTCTTTTCCCATATTTTGGGAGTCAAGTCAAAGAGTAGAGAAGCCTCGAGCACGGGGATCAATAGTTAGCCTGTGCGCGTCCGCTGCGGGGTGCCTTATCCCCAAGAGCTTGTCCTGAGATCTGAGGCTCGAAAAAAACAGCCGGCGGGAGCGTCGTCTACCCGCGGGTTGAGATCCGCCGATTGCAGCCCCTGCCTTTCTTGGGAGGCGAGCCGCCCGTTTATGTACGTCCCGCTTGGGAGCATCAGAGGGAGCCGGCCTTCGCACCCCCTCTGGCCATGGTTCCGGGCGGGACCGCCGGCCGGGCGAGGCGGATCAGGTCGGTGAGGATCCGGGCGCTCTCCACGAGCACCGGGTCGTCCTGCGCAGGTGTTTCCCGGGCATCGAGACGGTCTTTCTCCTTTTTCTCTTCCTCCAGCATGGCTTGCAAGTCCTTGAACGCGGGCTTGCCCTTGGCGCTCCTGAACCGGTTCTCGAGCTCGAGGCGCTTGAGCCTCATTTCCTGCTGCTCTCTGATGCGCGTCTCGAGGTTGAGCGATACCTGCGTCTTTGACCGGAGCTGCGAGAGATGTGCGGTCATGTCCTTCAGGTAGAGATAGTCCGGATCCGTTTCCATGCGCTTGAGATGCAGGTCGTTGAGCCTGGCGATCAGCGGCGCCAAACTCTTCTCGCGCGGGTAGGTGATGCCCGGAATCGTGTCCCACGGCAGGGCCTTTTCGAGAGCGTCCTCACCGATCTTTCCATGATCGTAGAGGCTGGGATAGATGATATCCGGGGTTATCCCGCGGTGCTGGGTGCTGGCCCCGGAAACGCGGTAGAACTTGGCCGAGGTGAGCTTCAGCTGGCCGTGGTCGAGCGTGATGAGGCTCTGGACCGTCCCCTTGCCGAAGGTGTTCTCGCCGATGATGATCCCCCTGCCGTAGTCCTGGATGGCCCCGGCAAAGATCTCGGAGGCGGATGCACTCAACCGGTTGACCAGCACAGCCAGCGGGCCGTCCCAGTATATGCCGGGGTCGCTGTCGTGGAGCCTCTCCACCCGCTGATTGGCATACCTGATCTGGACCACGGGGCCCTTCTCGATGAACAGGCCCGTGAGCGTGCTTGCCTCCTGGAGAGATCCTCCGCCGTTGTCCCTCAGGTCGATGACGATGCCCTCGACCCGGGCTTGCTTGAGCTCTGCAAGCAGCTTCTTGACGTCCCGGGTCGTGCTCCGGTAATCGCTGCTGCCGGAGTTGAGGGCGCCGAAGTCGAGGTAGAAGGCGGGGATGGTGATGACGCCGATCCGGCGAGGTCCGTCTCCGTCATCAACCGTGACGATCTCGCTGCTGGCTGCCTGCTCCTCGAGCTTGACCGTGTTGCGCACAATGGAAATGATTCTCCGGTGGGTGTCGTCGGCGGCCTGGGCCGGTATGATCTTGAGCCTCACCACGGTCTCTTTGGGTCCGCGTATGAGGTCCACCACGTCATCCAGCCGCCAGCCCACCACGTCCACGATATCGCCGTCCGGGCCCTGGCCCACGCCCACGATCCGATCATCCGGCTTGAGCTCGCCCGACTTGTCCGCCGGGCCGGCGGGGATCAGGCGAACCACCTTGACGTAATCGTCTTCGACCCCGAGCATGGCGCCTATCCCTTCCAGGGAAAGGCTCATATCGATGGAGAAGTTCTCGGACTGGCGAGGCGAGAAGTACTGGGTATGGGGATCGAAGGTCTGAACGAAAGAGTTCATGAAGATCTGGAACACGTCGTTCTCGTTGATCCGGACCGAGCGGTTGAGCTGGCTCCGGTAGCGCCTGGAGAGGATGTCTCGGGCCTCGTCCAGGGTCTTGTCCTCAAGCAGGAGGTTGAGGATCTCTGCCTTGAGCCCCTTGAACCACAGGTCCTCGAGCTCGGCGCGGGTCCGGGGCCATGGATCGTCCTTCCTGTCCGTATCGAAGAACTCGTCCGCGTCGAAGGTAATAGCCCTGTCACGCGATTCCACGAGCAGCGTCATGTAATTGAGGCGCTCGACCATGCGCTGCTGGTACCGGCAGTAGATCTCGAAGATAGGAGAAAGATTGCCCGTCTTGAGCATGTCGTCGATCTCGAAGCGGTACACATCGAACTCCCGGATGTCCTGGGCGAGGAAGAAGCTCCGCTGGGGATCGAGCTCGGAGAGGAAGCTGTCGAGGATCTTCGTGGAAAGCCTGTCGTCGATCGAGGGCTTGAGGTAGTGGGTGTTTCGGACATGCTTAAGTATCTCCCGGTCAGCCTTGGCGTGGATCTTGGCCGGAGACAGCGGACGGAGGTACTCGTCCACCGTCAGCTGTCCTGTGGCGCAGAACCCGTCAAGCGTGCCGAACAGGAAGACAAAACAGGTGAAAACAACGGCTACATTGAGAATTTTCTTCATGAAGGCTCACAATCCCATTCTTTTCGATCCTATATAACAAGGCTGCCGGGGAAACACAATGGCTGTCGAGATGCTCTGCATCGGAAGGTACTCAGACGGTCCGAGCGGGACCGGCACGCTAATCGAAGTAGCTCAGGTATTCGTTGGGAATCTTCTCCTTGTTCACCTGGAAGAGCTCGATGAGGACCCCGTCCGGCGAAGAAACCATGACGTACTTCCAGACGCCGAAGTCTTTGATGGTGTTTTCGATCACCACCCCTTTTTCTTTGAGCTTCTTCACCGTTGCCCGGATATCGTCGGTCTGGATGCCGATATGGTGGATGCATCCCGGGCCGCTTTCTTTCGGCTTCCGGCTGAAGAAATGGATTCTGCCGCTGCCGATCCGCATGAACACGTTTCTCGATCCCGCGAACAGGCTGTCCATGATGACCTGTCCATTGAAGCAGTCCTGGTAGAACGCTATGCTCCGGTCGATATCGGATGCAAACACGTGGATATGGTGGAGGGAGTGGATCATTGTGCCTCCTTTCTCGTCAAAAGGTGCCCTGAACGGCGGCAAGACATGCAAGAGACCGTCTTCATCACTGGTTCTGCGAGACGCTTTTCCCGGTGAGGGTGTGGAGCAGGGTGCTTCCCTGGGGCAAAGACGGGTTTGCATAGGGCGCCAGTTCGGATAAGATTTCAGGCGAATCCTCGTAGATGCACTGGATGACACGCTCCCGTTCCTCCGGCGGGAGCGAGGGCGACCATACCGTGCTGTCTCTGGATGCTATTCCGAACATGATATCGCCCAGCCTGAAGGTGTCGTCATCCGCCAGCGGGAAGGTGATCCTCAGATATGCCCCGGCCAGTTGAGGAGAAAGCCTGTCGAGGTAGGCTTTCTCGGAAGGAATCCAGTCGCTCGAATCTGCATAGACCGTCTCTAATAATGCCTTAACCGGAAGCCCGGCGACGAATACCACGATCGGGTGATTCGCCTCGTACTGAAGCCGCTTCCAGGATGTCGAGGTGAACTGGGAGCAGCCGTCGAAGGCCAGGCCGATAGTCATTTCGTGATCGCCGTAGGTGGCGTTCTTCACCAGGTTGATATCGCCTCGTCCGCATCCGGGCAGAAGCAGCGTACATGCGATGCACAGCAGCACAGCGCCTTCCGCGGCAAAAAAACCCTTTTCGAAGCCCATACCGGAACCTCCTCCATGAGCTCGTTCGCGGCTCGTCCCGGGAGGGCGCATCGTGCTGCACTGCCGGAAGCGGATCATCGGATGTCTGATACAGATCAGCGGACGAGCCGAAACTCCATTTCTAGTAAAGACATATAAATCCAATAAATTCCGCAATCATGCGGTAGAGAATGCCCAAACGGGTGGAATGCTGATATCACACAATTTTTTCTGAATCAAGTTCGGGATGATCTCGGAAATTAATCATACTCGCTGACCGCTCACCTCGTCGATCCACTGCAGGTACGGGGGAAATCCCCTGTCGATCGGCACCTGTATTATTTCGGGAACCTCGTACCCGTGCTGGGCTCTGATCGTATCTTCGATCTTGTCGTAGGCATCCTTTCGAGCCTTGATGAGCAGGAGGTGTTCGGGGTCTGTGTTCAGTTCGCCCTTCCACCGATAGAAGCTGGTTATCTCCGTAACCTGCACGCATGCGGCAAGGTTGCCGCCGACGAGCAGGGACGCCATCCGGTGCGCCTCCTCCCGGCTCGGGCAGGTCGTAAGGATCATACAGTATCCGCTGGTATCGGTCATGGAATCCTCCTTTTCACATTGATCGTTCTTTGCTCCGCCCGGTTGTTCTCCCGCACCTCGCCGTTGTGCGGGCGGACTCTTCGAGGACAGGGGGGGAGACCCTTTTCGATCCGCCGTAACCGCCGCTGGATGATACCCGCCGTAGAGAGCCGCGGCGCGGCCCTCCCTCCTGTCCGGCTCGTGTCGGTTCCCTCCTATTGACTGACGGGAAGGGCCTTTTGTCAAGAGCTACGGGCGCCAAGCCTCCCGCTCCCGGGCCGTTTACCCTGCTTTCATCTGCGAGCGAGCTTCCTTGTGGCATAGTGAGCCAGTATGCCTGCAATGAAGCCGAAGCCCGTATTGCTCCACAAGGATACGGCCACGGTGGTAACCAGGGGCATGAGATCCAGATCGAACCTGACCTTCCTGGCCACCCCCATTAGCTGGATCCCGACCAGGAGCATCATTGCCCCGATTACCGGCAGCGGGAAGCGAGCGAAGATGGTTGCGATCGAGCCTGCAAACAGGATCCCCAGGCCGATTTCCAGGAATCCCTCTATGAGATTCGCGCCGCCGGTGCGCGCTCCGAAGTAGTACTGCCCTGCAAGGCCTCCAGCCCCGTGGCACATGGGCATGCCCCCGATGAACGAGGAGCCGAGGTTCATCAGCCCTGTGCTCAGCGTCAGCTGTGCCGGCCTTATATCCCGCTCGGGCCAGTATGACTTGATCAGGGCGACGGTGGCGATGACGGCGTTGGCCGCTGTCAGTGGAATCTGGGCAAAACCGGCTCCGACCATGCTCTGAAGGATATCGCCGGGATTGAACAGCGTGAGAGCGGGCAGGGCTGGGCCGGTAAAGTCCAGGGAACCCAGCTGTCCTCTCAGGTACATGATGCCGATGCCCAGTGCCACGAGGACCACGGCTGCAGGCGCATACGGATTGTCCTTCAGTACCAGGACGATGATTACACACACCGCGCCCAGGAGCCAGGAAGGGGCGATCAGGTTGAGGGCCTCGACAGCCAGGAGCACACCCAGGGCTATCTGGATGCCCTGCACCACTGAAATCGGGGTAAGAGCCGTGATCCTGTCCATGATCCCGGCAATGGAAAAGAGCAGCCATATGATGCCCATGGCAAATCCCGCGGAATAGATCATGGACGGCTGCCACTGTTGTGCGATTGCGATCACAGCGATGACCTTCATGGGCTCGATGGGCATGGGGAGCCGATAGGCCAGGCCGGTAAGGACATTGGCCATCCCGATGGCGACGAGCAGCCCTGCCGGGTTAAGACCGCAAACAGAGATATAGCCCACAGCCAGGGGCAGCAGGGTGCCGAAGTCCCCCATGGCGCCGGCGAGCTCTCTCATGGAGAAATCGAACGAACCGATCTTCATGCGCTCAGGGTTCCCAGCACGAATCAGGACCCGGTGGGCTCTGCGGGTCCATATCTTCCGCCTGCCGGGCATGTGCCAAAAAGGCTTCGGAGCATACCACCCATTTCCCCTGCCTCCTCCCTTGGGGGGCCTGCTCATTGCCTGCGGAACCGACCGGTTTCGTGGCCTTGCACGAGGCTGTCCGTCCGGGCAGCAGCGAGAGCTCTTTCTCCGGGGGCTTCCGAGCCTTCTCGACAGGCCTGAAGCCGAATGCCTGTGCCCGGAGCAGCTTCATGATGGCGTGCGACAAAGGGTCACCCCCTTTTCACATTATCATTAAATTAAATCATAAAAACAGAAATGCGTTTCGATGCAAGGGCATAGTTCTCACTCCCGATTCGGTGCAAGGACCCGCCCAGTCCGGAGCACGGCTCATCCGGCCGCAAGTCCCCTTCCAATACCTTGCCCTGTTCGGGCGATATTCACTCAAGCACCCTCCATACGGACCCGGGGACTGCAGTGACAATCCTTCTCCCGCCGGCCTCTTGACAGGAAGACACGAGGGGAGATGCGTTTTGCGTAGGCATTTACCGGTTCCTGAACGTAGGCTTGATCGGCCTGGGGTCCTTATAGCCCCTCTGCTCGACGTCGATCGCGTAATCCACCATGGAAAGAAAGGTTCCGCGGCATATCCTCTCAGGTGGAGGAGGCTCCGAAACCTCTACTTCGAGCCGCTGCGCAAGCTCTTTCATGACCCATGCCGGTATCCGCGCCCGATCAGAAGGATAGATATACCCGAAGAGAAGGAGGTGATGGTACAGGATCCGCCAATGCTCGCTGAAGCGTGAGATGATCCGGCTCCAGTCCAGGCTCTCCGCGAACCTGACCAGGAGATGCGCGACATCCGCACCGTCATAGCGGTCCCGGGTCATGACAAAGGCCTTCGACCAGATCATTTCTTCAGGCGGCACCAGCCAGGCCTTCACATCCAGGAGATTTCCCCGGCAGGCGTATGCGAACCAGTCACGGTCCACAGGATTGAGCCCGTTGCCCGAGCTGAAGATGACATCCACCACCCAGTCTTCGTGGAAGGCCTTGGCTATCCAGAGCCTGTCGGTGAACTCGGTTTGATAGCCGGCCCGGCCAAGCAGATCGAGAACCTTCTCGGTATCCTGGGGGAGGACGAAGACGTCGATATCCTTGGTGTCCCTCACGATCCCCGTGTAGCAACCGAAGGCAAAGGCCCCGCCCACGAGGAAGGACGTATCCGAGCGGATCAGCATACGGAGGATCTGTCGGTAGAATTCACGGGTATCCGCGCTCAGGTGCTTCTCGTCGAGCAGGAACTCCTGCTGCATTGCGCCTCCTTCCAAGATATGCCGTTCATTGCAGATCAGCCGCCTCGTCCGTCTCCGGGGGCGAAACCTCGACCTCGAGCACCCGAAAGGGAAGTCGCTCGGAATAGAGCAGCCTCAAGAGCGGCAGTGCTACGTTGTATACCGGTATGTTCCTCGAAGCATGTCCCTCGAGGCTGCCGTGATGTGCGTGTCCGTGAAACACGGCGATCACGTCGAACCAGGTGAGCGGCATTTCCAGGCGGCTCGATCCGAGGAAGGGAATGATCTCCCAGGCTTCTCCCTCCACGGTGGCCCGTATGGGCGAGTAGTGCATCAGGACCACGATGGGTA
>JBASVF010000040.1:0-5810 GCA_049275795.1 Desulfomonilia bacterium | reverse complement strand
CCTGAATACCGTGATGAGGTGAAAACCGCTGGAGACCGCATCGGCGGCGGGGAGGAAGAGCCGCCGATCACCGAGGTTCCCGTGCAGGAGGCCGGAGAGCCAGTCCCGGAGCGTGTCCTCGAAGATTTCAGGCAGGAGATCCCGGCCATGCTCGAGAGCATGCTTAGGCCGCTCGTTTCCGAGTTCGTCCGTGAAACGATCGCCGCTACCCGTGAGCAGCTCCCGGGTATCATCGAGAAGATCATCCGCGAGGAGATCGAAAAGCTCAAGAAGCTGGATTCCTGATCGAAACACACCCGGGGCCCGGAAGACAGCCTCCTGCCTGCCGGGCCCCTTCGAGTCTTCTCAGCATACGCACTCGGCCCATGCTCCAAGCACGAGAGGTCCCTTTGCGTGGATCGGTGCAAGTACTTCCCACGCCGTGGTATTTCTCCCGGTCGATGGTTTTGCCTTTCCCCTGTTTTCATGCTATGAAAACCGCAGCCTACTGGTGAGGAGAAACCGATGCGAGACAGAGAATACACCCCCGGGGATATCGAGCAGAAGTGGTACGATTTCTGGATGAACAACCGGTACTTCCACGCAGATGAAAACGACGGGGACAAGCCCCCCTATGCCATCGTCATCCCGCCCCCGAACGTTACGGGCGTCCTCCACATGGGGCATGCCCTGAACAACACCCTGCAGGACATCATGATCCGCTACAAGCGGATGGACGGGTTCAACGCGATGTGGATGCCCGGGACCGACCATGCCGGCATCGCCACGCAGAACGTGGTGGAGAAGGCCCTGGCGGCAAAGGGCATGTCCCGGCACGACCTGGGCAGGGAGGCCTTCATCGAGGAGGTCTGGAGGTGGAGGGAGAAGCACGGCGACTTGATCATCAACCAGCTCAAGCGTCTCGGCGCCTCCTGCGACTGGGACAGGATCCGCTTCACCATGGACGAGGGCCTTTCCAAGGCGGTGAGGAAGGTGTTCGTCTCCCTTTACCAGGAGGGCCTGATCTATCGCAGCGACTACATCGTGAACTGGTGCCCCCGCTGCCACAGCGCCATCTCCGATTTGGAGGTCGAGCACGAGGAGGAGAGCGGGTTCCTCTGGCACATCCGCTACCCCATGGCTGAGGGCGAGGGCGAGATCGTGGTGGCCACGACCAGGCCCGAGACCATGCTGGGCGACACCTGCGTGGCCGTGAACCCGGACGACGAGCGCTACACCTCTCTGGTAGGCAAGGAGGTCATCCTGCCCGTGGTCAACCGCAAGATCCCGATCATCGCCGATGCCGTGGTCGACAGGGAGTTCGGTACCGGGGCCGTGAAGATCACCCCGGCGCACGACCTCAACGACTACGAGCTGAGCCTGAGGCACGGGCTGGAGATCGTGGTCATCATGGACGAGTCCGGGGTCATGAACGAGAACGCGGGGCCGTATCAGGGAATGGATCGCTTCGAGTGCCGGAGGAAGCTCGAGGAGGACCTGAGGGAGCAGGGATACCTGATCGACAAGACTCCCTACACGGTGCCGGTGGGCAAGTGCTACCGGTGCAAGACCGTGATCGAGCCCTACCTCTCGAAGCAGTGGTTCGTCAACACCAAGCCCCTAGCCGAGGAGGCCATACGGGCGGTGAGGGAAGGCAGGACCCGGATCATCCCCGTTCAGTGGGAAAAGACCTACTACGAGTGGATGAACAATATCCGTGACTGGTGCATCTCTCGCCAGATCTGGTGGGGCCACCGCATACCGGCTTGGTACTGCGACGACTGCGGAGAGGTGATCGTGAGCGAAGAAGACCCGGCCTCCTGCAGCCATTGCTCCTCCGAGAAGCTCCGGCAGGAAACCGATGTGCTCGACACCTGGTTCTCCTCGGGACTGTGGCCGTTCTCCACCATGGGCTGGCCCGAGAAGACCGCCACGCTCGAGAAGTTCTACCCCACGAATGTGCTCATCACCGGGTTCGACATCCTCTTCTTCTGGGTCGCCCGGATGATGATGATGGGGCTGGAGTTCATGGGCAAGGTGCCTTTCTACGACGTGTACCTCCATGCCCTGGTCCGTGACGAGCAGGGCCAGAAGATGAGCAAGTCCAAGGGCAACATCGTGGACCCCATCATCGAGATGGACAGATACGGCGCCGATGCCTTCCGGTTCGCGCTCACCGCCTTCGCGGCCATGGGCAGGGACGTGAGGATCAGCGGCAAGCGCATCCAGGGCTACAGGTTCTTCATCAACAAGATCTGGAACGCGGGCAAGTTCGTGCTCGCGAGCATCGAAGGCTTCGATCCCAAGAGCGTTTCTCCCGGACCGGAAGACCTGGGTCTTGCCGAGGCCTGGATCCTCACCGAGCTCAACAAGACTGTAGAGGCAACCCGGGCAGCGCTGGAAGAGTACCGGTTCAACGATGCGGCCGACAGGCTCTACCAGTTCACCTGGCACACCTTCTGCGACTGGTACATCGAGCTCTCGAAGCCCCTGCTCGCCACCGAAGCGGCGCCCGTGACCAGATGGGTACTGTGGCACTGCTTCAAGTCCATCCTGGAGCTTTTGCACCCCATCATCCCCTTCGTCACCGAGGAGCTCTGGCAACACCTGCCTCACGAGGGCGAGTCCATCGTGGTCGCGGCCTATCCCAAGGCCGACCCGGCGAGGGAATTCCCGGAAAAGGCGCGGGAGATGCAGCACCTCATCGATATCATCACCGGGGTACGGAGCATCCGCGGCGAGACCAACATTCCCCCTTCCACCCAGCTGGGCGTGGTGGTGCGCGCGCTGTCTCCCGAGGTCAGGAAGGCGGTTGACGCCTACGGGTTCTTCATCAGGGAGCTCGCTCGAGTAGGCGCCATCGACTTCATCCCCGAAGGCGCGCCCAGGCCGAAGCGCTGCGCCCTGGCCGTGACCTCGCAGGCCGAGGTCTACGTGCCGCTCGAGGGCGTGATCGACCTCGAAAAGGAGCAGGACCGCCTTGCGAAGCTGATCGGCAAGACGGGAAAAGAGCTCGAGGGCAAGCGCAAGAAGCTCTCCAACCCGGCCTTCCTGGAAAAGGCCGACCCCGAGGTGGTCTCCGAGCAGCAAAAGCTCGGCCGGGAGCTCGAGCTCAAGCTCGAGAAGCTCCTCAAGGCCCGCGAGCTGCTCAAAGGGTAATGGAGGGTTTTTCCCGTTCCGGGCTCATCCGGGAGGTGATCGAGCTTGCCAGCGTGGGCTCGACCAACACCTATGCCCTCGACGGGGGCAGGCCCGGCCTGCTGGTGAGTGCCTCCACCCAGACAGCCGGCAGGGGCAGGAAGGGCAGGTCCTGGTTCTCGCCCCCGGATGCGAACCTCTACTTCACCCTCACGATTGAGGGCAGCGACCCCCGTCTGTCCCTGGCAGCGGGCGTAGCCGTCAGGGAGGCGCTCCAGGAAATCGTGGGCCCGGAGCCGAAGGTGGAGATCAAGTGGCCCAACGACCTGATCATCGGGGCAAGGAAGGTCTGCGGTATCCTGTGCGAATCCAGGGGCGGCATCACGGCAATCGGCATCGGCATTAACGTAAACCAGCGCGTGTTTCCCCCCGAGCTCGAATCAACGGCAGGTTCGCTCTCCCTGGTTCTTGGGCGGGACCTGTGCAGGCTTCAGGTGCTCGGGCGAGTGGTTGCGTCCCTCGATGAGTGGCTCCAGCTCTTTCTTCGAAGCGGCTTCGAGCCGGTCCGCAGGAGCTTTCTCGATCACGGCCTTCTCGATGGGCATCGGCTTCTCACCGAGGAGGGAGAGCCGTGCCGCATCATGGACCTGCACGAGGACGGGCAGCTCCTCATCAGCGTCGCGGGAAGGCTCCGCAAGATCGTGAGCGGATCGATCCTCCTCGAGCGGTGAGCCCAGGGACCAAGTTTTACCGAAGACCGCCTCCGGTGCCTCCACCAGAATGGGATGCGGATTTTTGCAGGCTTCCGAGCGGGATGCCCGGCCTTCGTGAAGGGGCACACGGTAACTCCTTCCTCGCGGTGCACTTAAAGACTCTTGACCAGCCGGCGGCAACGGCAACCCGGGCGCCGGCATGACCGCAGAAATGCATGGCCGTTCATTTTGCGGCCCCCTGCCCTTGCATTTTTTCAGAGTGTACCTACCATAAGTACTACCACACCACAGGAGGGCGTATGCGCTTGGACCGATTCATCCAACCGAAATCACACGATCCGTATGATGAGGGAAGAAAGTACTCCGAAGGCATGTACTGCCCCCGATGCCGGGCCCTCTACAGCCAGGGCAGGTGGCGATGGCCCGGAAACGGCACCCAACGAGGCGAGCCCCAGCTCTGTTCCGCATGCAGGAGGATACGGGACAGGTTCCCGGCCGGAGAGATCCGTGTATCCGGCAGGTACCTGGATTCCCACCACCGGGAGATCGTCAACCTCATCCGCAATGTGATCCGGGAAGAGGAGAGGCGCTCCCCGCTGAAGAAGGTCATCGATTTCTCGAACCAGGGAGGGGGTCTCCGGGTGAGCCTCACCGACGATCACCTGGCCCGCCGCATCGGCAAGGCCATACGCCGGGCACATGACGGGGACCTGTCTGTGAGGTACTCCAGCGGCGAGAGGTTCGTCAGGCTGCACTGGCACCGCGACGCATGAACCGCCCTGTCGTGGTCAATGCCGACGACCTGGGGTTGAGCCGGGAGATCAACCAGGGAATCTTTGCCGGGATCGAGCGGGGCGTGATCAGCGACGTTTCCTTGATGGTCCGCGCACCATATGCCGGCGAGGCCGTCCGAACGCTCAAGGGAATGGGCCTGCGCAAGGTGGGGCTCCATGTGGACCTCGACGCTCAACTGGGCTGGAGTTCGCCCGGCAGGGAACGGTTTTCCCGTTGCGAGCTCGGGGTGCTCCTTGAGGACCCCACGTATGTCGAGCGTCTGCGGGAGGATATCCGCTCCCAGATCGAGCGCTTCATCGACGAGGGGCTCGATCCGGTGCACATCGACACGCATCACCACGTGCACGGGTTCTTCCCGATCTTCCGCGAGCTCGTGGAGCTAGCCCGGCAGTACCGGATACCGGCCCTCAGGCACAGTCGCTCGGGTTACACGCTCACCACCAGGGAGGCGATACCCTTCGACGAGCCGGTATATCGCAGGATGGAAGACATACTGCGTGCCGAGGGCATCTTCTTCTGCAGCACCATGGCCGAGGGCGCCCAGAAGCTGGGGGAGCTGGATTCGTTCCCGGCCGAGTTGGTGGTGCATCCCTCGCTCGGAGGTGATGCCTGGAGGAGCCGGGAGCTCGAGACGCTCATGGACGAATCGTTTTCCCGGGCCTTGGCTGCCCGGGGAATCGAGCTTGCCGGGTTCCGTGATCTCGCGGGCCGGGATTGAGGGCAGGGTGCCCCGGCAGTAGCGGGCCTACGGCGGGTGGATCATCGAGGGGGCCCAGGGAAGGGGCAGCTTCCCTGTGCACGCCTGTCCAAGGCGGTATTCCTCACGTACAGGGCGATATCCGCGGTGACCATGAACCCGTTGAGCAGATAAAGGAGGATCACCCAGTCGAGGCTGAAATACAGCTTGTGGAGGACACCCGCGGTGTATCCCAGGAGAACGATGACGAGAAAGACCACGCTCTTGCCCCGTGCCGTGCGGGAAGTGTAGGACTTGTAGATCGAAGGGGGCCAGGCTGCTCCAAAGCAGATCAGCATGATCATCTCGAAAATGCTCATAGTGCGTTGCCTTTCCCGGGAAATGCCCCAATGGATTCGTTTTTCCCCTCAATGTTTCATGGGGTAACCGGAGCTTTCTTTACCGGCAAGAAGCGGGCCCGGTCAAGGCGAATGAGGGTTCTCTAGCGA
>JBASVF010000039.1:0-6072 GCA_049275795.1 Desulfomonilia bacterium | reverse complement strand
AAGGGACAGTATTTCATCTGGAAGAACAGGTTCTGCAGATGTGTCATCTGTGCCTTCGCCTGCTCCTTGGACTCAAACACGAAGGGATGGTCAACCATCTGCATGAGCAGCAGAAAGTCGGATATCTGGCGTTCTCTCGACGTGGCCTGATCGACCTTGTCGAAGGAGTCCTGCTGCAGGCAGACGGCATCGATGATCTCCGACTTGAGATATATGACCAGGTCGTCCAGGCCTATGCCCTCTTCACCGACGACCAGCATCATCTGACGGACCTCGTTGCCCCTGAATATCGTGTTGTGAGCCTTCTTTACGAGATCGACCCAGTTTTCGTGGCGCGTGTTGAGCGATTCCTGCATCTGCTCTATGTAGAGGCTCCAGGAGATCAACGGGTCGATGGCCGGGTACCTGCGCTGGTCTGACCGGGTCCGCGACAGCCCGTAGAAGGCGCCCACCACTTTGAGCGTGTTCTGCGTCACAGGCTCCTCGAAGTTACCGCCTGCCGGCGAAACCGTTCCGATCAGGGTCAGCGAACCGGTCTGGCCGGTGAACAGCTTCACCTTTCCGGCGCGCTCATACACGGCGGCGATACGGCTTTCCAGGTAGGCCGGGAATGCCTCTTCGCCCGGAATCTCTTCCATTCTCGCCGAGGTCTCGCGCAGTGCCTGCGCCCACCGGGAGGTACTGTCAGCCAGCAGCAGCACTTTGAGTCCGAGCTGCCGGTAGTATTCTCCAAGCGTTATGCCCGTGTAGATGGATGCTTCGCGGGCGGCCACGGGCATGGACGAGGTGTTGCAGATGATGACGGTGCGGTCCATCAGCGACTTGCCCGTTTTCGGGTCTTCCAGCAGCGGGAATTCCCGGATCGTTTCCACGACCTCTCCGGCCCGCTCACCACAGGCCACGATGATCACGATGTCCGTCTCGGCGTAGCGGGAGATGATCTGCTGCAAGACGGTCTTGCCTGCGCCGAAGGGGCCGGGAATACAGGCGGTTCCGCCCTCGGCCAGGGGGAAGAAGACATCGATCAGGCGGCACTGAGTGAGCAACTGGGTGTCCGGAAGCAGGCGCTCCTCGTAAACGCGCATGGGCCGCTTGACGGGCCATTCCTGCTTGAGGGTTACGTTGACTTCCTGCTGGGTCTGCGAATCAACGCTCTTGAGGATCGCCACAGTGTCGTTTACCGTGTACTGCCCGGCAGGCTTGATCTCCTTTACCTCCCAGGTCCCGAGAAGTACGAGCGGCACCATGATGGGGTGGGGGAAAATACCTTCCATCACCTTGCCCAGGTACTGGCCGGCCCGTACCTGCGCCCCGACCTGGATCGTGGGCTCGAAATCCCAGAGCCGATTCTGATCCAGGGAGGGAAGATACTGCCCGCGCCTGAGGAAGAATCCCTGATCGTTTTCCAGTTCTGCGAGGGGGTTCTGCAGGCCGTCGTAGATCATGCCCAACATGCCGGGGCCCAGCGTCGCCGCGAGCAGCTCACCGGAAAACTCGGCCTTATCGCCGACCTTCAACCCCGTGGTGCTTTCGAAAACCTGCAGATCGATCTGCCGGCCGCGGATCCGGATGACCTCCGACTTCAGCCGCACATCGCCGGTCATCACATAGGCAACCTCGTTCTGGAGAACCTCTCGTCCATCCTCAACCTCGCAGGTAACGAGAGGACCATTAACCGCTACAATCCGACCGTGTGTTGGACCATTCACATCGAGCCTCCGTGCCACAGATATGTCTCTATGTCGAAATCCTGGTTGACCGCTTCCCAGCGGGAGAAGATTGCCGCACGCGCAACGTATGCGAGCAGCGCATCGACGGAGAAGGACCCTATCCCTTCGCATCGAGTGATCTGCCGCAGGCGCTCCTCATCCAGGTACCGTTCCACCTCAAGAGGGTCTTTCTGATTCTTGAGCTGTGTTATGAGATTGGAGAAATCACGGGGATGGAAGCTATCCAGAATGACGTGATCCTCCAGAACACCGCCTTCTTCCCTGATCCGCATGGCTGTCAAGCTCGAGCGGAGCTCTATCTCCCAGGACAGGTAGTCGATCAGAAAGCGGTATCCGCTGCGCTGAGCGACGCCGTATGCATAGCCGTAATAGAGCTCCCAGAGCCGATCGTAGGGGTAAGGGCGATAGATGCCCCGCTCCTTCTCCTCGCGAAAGATGCGGATATAATCGGGGAGATTCCTGTTTTCGATCAGGTCCTGCCGCGACAGGAGCCCCCCTTCCAGGAAGATGTCACGCCCCTGATCCATCTGCTCCCAGTTGAAGACATCAGTACTATGGAGAAGCGCGCAAGCAGCCTCGAGATGTTCCGGATGGACGTTTCTCTTGACGATGTCTGCTATTTCGCCGATTTTCATCGGCATCTTGTCTCCCAGCGCCTCTGGCAGGGCAGGGAGCAGACACATGAGAAAATAGTAATTGCCCATGCTCCTTTTTACCCCTCACCGACAAAGAAGTGTTTGCGAAAACGCGGCGAGCAGAAGTTCGAGAATGCCTCGACGAGACCGGAGCTGAAGTTGAAATAGGCACCCTGGCCCTTCGCGCCCATGTGGAACCCGAAGGTGATCTTGTCGGTGAACTGCACGACCAGAGACCCGGCGGCCTTCTCCTTGAATTTCTCGTTGAACCAAGCTTCCAGCTCATCCTGATCCTTCTTTGGCAGGAGGATCTCGATCGGCTGTTCACGGCCCTGGTTCTTGACGAAACCGTCCAGAAGGGTCTCGATCATACGCTTGAGGAAATCCACATCGCCAAGGGCGGTCTTGATCTCGCTTTCCACGACGGGCGCTACGACGGCATCCTGGAGCTTCTCCTTCACCATGATGATGAAGTTCCGAGCAGCCGTATCCATGTCGACCTGCATCTGCTTGCGGATATTCTCTGCATCCGCCTTAGCGGCCGCCCTGATTTTCTCCGCTTCGGCCTTGGCCTCGGCCACCAAGGCATCTGCCTGTTCCTTGGCATTCTTGACGAGCTCATCGGCTTCCGCCCTGGCCGGCGCCAATACCTTTTCACTGAGTTCCTGTGTGATGTCCCCTAACGTCTTCACCATGTTTATCCCCTCGTGTCACGTTTGATACGTACCAGCAGTTCTACAAGTCGGCCTTGCATATCTGCAAGCCTGCACCTGTTAAACAAGCACTCCGAAGCTGCTTGACCGCTTATGTTCCTCTGGCCTCTGCAAGGATCGTCCCGTACCAAATACCTACCATCCTGTACACCGAACCCGAGCTGTAACCGCTCTTTATGCACCTATGAGGCCACCTGGTATTCCGTATGTCTTATGGATCGCCTGTCCCTTTGCAGACCGGCAAGAGGTGACCTTGCGAATTACGGTTTTGGCCGGCGCCTCAGGATGTTCAATACAATCTCGAGCAGTGTTCCCTATATCCGTCCTTGATGAAGTATATTGAACATGAGCCATTGCCAAACACGTTGCATTTCCACCCTTTTTCTTTCCTGATGGCGTACACATACATTAAAATGAGCCATCATTCAAGATAAATTTTGCCATGGGAATTAAATTATTAATGAATAGAGGCATGCAGAATGAATCCTGTATGTTCCCGATGGAATAAGGCATCTTCCCTCGTGTCCGGAGATCCTGCCGCACCAGGGAGACGACCGTCCTTCTTTCGGAATACAGCATCAGCCGGCCGCCTCACCGCCGAACGCGGGCTTCATTTGTTCAGTGGACCCGGTCATTCCCGCCGAGCGGTTCCGGGGCCCCACGAGAAAAGATCACGAACAGAATCTTGGCTGCGATGTTGAAGCCGGAAGAGCAGGATTCACAGGAGAAGGAGCCGGAACCACAAGAGCAATCCAAGGAGAAGGGAAAAGTAATCCCGCTCAGAGCAAGGCGATAAGACTCTACCTCAAGAAGTCAATCTACCCACGCCTTTCATTGCCAAAGAACATTCCTTTCAGCATTCAGGCCGCAGGAAGCCGATAATCCGCCAATGGACAATCCGATATTGTGAGGCCTAAACCTCTTGCCATTGACAACCGATATCACTATTGATACTATTAAGCCGTGAGCGATATAAAGCACCTTGTCAAAGCCATGAAAAATACACCGACAAACGTGCGGTATGCAGATCTTTGCAAGGTATGCGATCACTACTTCGGCAAGGCAGGACTCAACCAGTCATAGAATTTATAAGACGCCATGGCTGGGAGATCCCCGAGTGAATATACAGAACGAGAAGGGGAAAGCCAAGGCGTATCAAGTTAGACAGGTATTAAAGGTAATCGAAAAGATGGAGAACGGATATGACCCTAAAAAATGATCATTATACCTATCGTGTCACTTGGTCTGAAGAAGACGGAGAGTATGTAGGCCTCTGCGTTGAGTTTCCAAGTCTGAGTTGGCTAGCACACACTCCCGAGAAGGCCTTAAAGGGCATCCGCCAGGTTGTTGCGGATGTCGTCCACGATATGAAGGCGTCCGGCGAGGAACCGCCCAAACCCCTGGCTTGCCGGCGCTTCAGCGGAAAGTTTATGGTTCGTGTTCCTCCTGAAGTCCACAGAAGGCTTGCTGTAGAGGCTGCAGAGAACGGCGTCAGCCTGAACCGCTTGGCAAGTCTGAAGCTCGCCGGGTGATGGAGGCGATAAAAAAATAGGCGTTATAACCATGTCCCAGGTTCGAATTAGCTGACCTGTGGTAAGACTCTAAATCAAGAGGCTGCTCTTGGCCTCTTGCCAGCTTAGAAAAACCGGATTCTTCAGGATCAGCTACTTAAGAAAAAAATGAATGGGCCAATAATATTAAGCAAGTAATCCTAGATTTGCTGGAAGACAAGATAAGGAGGCTATACGGATTATTGTATACGATAACGGCCTTACCGAAGCCGGAAACCCACTCGCATTTCTGATGTTACCCATGTGTTGCCCATGGGATTTATGAATCTTGCAAAGTGGCTTGCGCCCAGCAGGATTCGAACCTGCGACCTTTGGATTCGTAGTCCAACGCTCTATCCATCTGAGCTATGGGCGCATCGAACGACGGTGTGGTTATAAAGGGATTTGGCCCGGGAGTCAATATGGCAGCGCGAAAAAAAGGGGGACATTCGAACGAAGTCCCCCTTTTGGTCGATACCGTATGGAGTGAGCCTGTTTCCTCGCCCCCTACCTGGCGCGCCAGTTCTCCACGACCTTGAGCTTGAGCTCGGCTTCGCGGACCTTGGCCTCCCACTTGGGGAGCTCGGGGTCGTCCTTGCTCAGGCCTCTGATCTTGCTCTGGGCCTGGTCAAGGTCCTCTTTCACCTGCTTCTCGTCGATGTCCTCCGCGAGGGTGGCAGTCTCGGCGAGAATGATCACCCGGTCGGCGATCACCTCGGCAAATCCACCACCGACCGCCATGAAGATGTCGCGGTCCTCGGTCTTGGCGACAACCTGGCCCGGTTTCAGCGTGGTGAGGAACGGCGTGTGCCCGAAGAGCACCCCGAACTCGCCGGCGCTCCCCGGGGCGATCACCTCGGACACCTTGCGGCTGAGCACCGACTTTTCGGGGGTGACGACATCGAGCTGCATGTACAGTTCGTCAGACATGATTCACGGCTCCCTTAGTCTTCAGCGAGTTTCTTCGCCTTCTCGATTGCCTCCTCGATGGTCCCCACCATGTAGAACGCCTGCTCGGGCAGATCGTCCATCTCGCCTTCCACGATCTTCTTGAAGCCTTCGATGGTGTCCTTGAGCTCGACATACTTGCCCGGCATGCCGGTGAACTGCTCGGCAACGCTGAACGACTGGGAGAGGAACCGCTGGATCTTCCTAGCCCTCGAGACCGTGAGCTTGTCTTCCTCGGAGAGCTCGTCCATGCCCAGAATGGCGATGATGTCCTGGAGCTCCTTGTACTTCTGCAGGATCTGCTGCACGCTCCTGGCGACCTGGTAGTGCTCCTCGCCCACGATCTTGGGGTTGAGGATGCGCGAGGTCGAGTCGAGCGGGTCCACTGCGGGATAGATGCCCAGCTCGACGATCTGGCGCGAAAGAACCGTGGTGGCGTCCAGGTGGCTGAACGTGGTTGCCGGAGCAGGGTCGGTGAGGTCGTCGGCGGGCACGT
>JBASVF010000038.1:0-1902 GCA_049275795.1 Desulfomonilia bacterium | reverse complement strand
ATGTAGATGTTTCCCACGTAGGCGTCCATGAGCACCGGGGTATCCAGGGGCAGGGACAGGAGTTCGCTGCGGTCGGTAATAAGCAGGGGGATCTTGAGCGACTTCGAGAGGATGGAGACATGAGCCGTGGTGCCGCCGCCCACCAGGATGATTCCTTGGACCTCCTCGGCCACGAGCCTGAGGATGTCGGAAGGGTAGAGCCTACCTGCGATGATAATGCGTTTCTGGGAAGCCGGGGCGGGCTGATGGGCGGCCTTCCGCAAGTTTCGCACGATGCGCGAGACCAGGTCCTCGATGTCGTTGACCTTCTCGCGGAGATATTCGTGCGGGCTGGACTGGAGCAATGACACGTAGTGCTCGGTCACCTGGGCTATGGCCTGCAGGGGAGGTGTCCCTTCCTCGATCCGGCGCGCCATCATGCCTGCGAAGCTCTCGTCCTTGAGCATCATGAAGTGTGTGGTGAAGATCAGCGAGGCGCTTTCTGGAAGGCGCCTGGCAAACCTCGACTGCAATGCCTGGAGCTGCTCGAAGGTGGCATCCATGGCACTGCGGAAGTCGTCGATGCTAAGCTGGTCGTCCTGGGGGAGAGGATCGAACAGGTGCCTGGAGCCGCCCTTCTCGAGCGCCACGGCAGGCGCGTGGGCGTAGCCTTCCGAGGCGATCTGGGCGCTGATCACCGAGCCGGGGGCCACGGCCCGCGAAGCGGGGAATCCGCCCGCGCTCCGGTGTATGTCCTTGATCATCCGGGCGTTCTCGATTGCTGTGCCGAGCTGGGACGAGGCGGCCAGCAGGGCCATTATATCGGACTCGTCGAACGCATCCGGCTTCTCGTGCTGGACCGAGAGGGCGCCTATCTTCACCGGCCCGCGGTGGATGGGCACCACCAGGAAGGACTTGAAGCGCTCCTCGCGGGCCACCGCAAAGTGCTTGAAGTAGGGGCTGTCCTCGGCGACGCCCTCGCACACGGGGCTGAGCAGGCTCATGCAGTGCCCGACCAGCCCCTCGCCCACCTTCATCCGCACCGTGCCGACGGCCTGGGGGGCGAGCCCGAAGGTTGCAGCCAGATACAGCTCGTTGGTGGGCTCGTCGTAGAGGTAGATGGAGCACACGTCGACATCCAGATGCCGTGCCACCATCTCCACGGTTTTCTTCAAGAAGTCGTCCACCGTCATGGTGCCGACCAGCAGGGCGGTGAGCTCGTTCATGTCGGAGAGCAGGTGGAGGTGGCTTCCCTTTTTCCGCTGTCTTTCCTTTGCCATGCGCCTTTCTTTCACGCCCCGGAGTTTAGACATTGTATACACACAGTTACCGAGAATGAAAACCGCAAAAAGGATGCAATAGCAGGGCTTCCCTCGTGGCGCGGTTCGGGTTCGAATCCCCTGGTTTTCCCCGGGAATCTCTCGATCACCCTTGCATCCACCGGCCTGTTGAGGGCATACTGGCCGTGTGGATTGACGCAGTGCCCGTTCGGAGTACGTGGGAGGGCAGAGAGGATTGATCATGAAACCGGTTGAAGAGATCATCTTTCTGGGAGCCGGGGCCTCGGCCTCGGAAGGCGCGCCGGTGCAGAAGGACCTGTTCCGGGAGTTTTTCCGGCCCAGCTGCGGATGCCGGTACCAGGGGCCGAAAATCGACCGGCTCGAGAGGTTCTTCCGCGACTTCTTCGGAATCGACGTCCAGAACGGTCCTCCCGACGATCTCTTTCCCTCGTTCGAGGAGACGCTCGGCATGCTGGAGATGGCCATGGACCGATCCGAGAGCTTCCGCGGGTACTCGGTGGCCTCGCAAGCCCCGGACGTGCAGACCTTGCGCGAAGACCTGATCTTCCTCATCGCCCTGGTGCTCAACCGCACCCTCGAAAGGCCCCGGGGTCACCACCGGGAGCTGGTGGCCCGGCTCGCT
>JBASVF010000037.1:0-5504 GCA_049275795.1 Desulfomonilia bacterium | reverse complement strand
GTCACGGACATCGAGATGTTCGACATGTGCTTCGATGGATTCAAGGAGCAGCTCGCCGCCAATGGGATAATAGAAGGTAAGAACTGCACCTTCAACCGCAGGGTGATCAAGTTCGATGCCGAGAACGCCGGTTTGCTCAAAAAGATCGGGCTGCTCCGAGAGATCAAGAAGCAGGCGGCGAGCATCGTCCAGGCAAAGCCCGACCTCGTGCTCACCATCGGCACGCCGGCAACCAAGTATGCCAAGGACACGATCATCGCCGCGGGCATTCCGCTGGTGTTCACGGGCGTCGCTATTCCCGAGGCCGCTGGGTGCAAGTCGGTTTCCGAGGCAGGTCCCGGATTCACCGGCTCGACCCTGTGGATGGACATGAAGAACGTTATGGACATCTTCCGCCTGGCGTTTCCCTCGGTCAAGACCGTTGCCCTCATCCATTCAGAAGACGACAATGCGATCGCCCAGGTCCAGGATGCCCAGAAGTACGCCCCGGCGTACAATCTCACCATCCTCGCCAGGCAGATCGAGAGAAAGGACAGCATCAGGCCCGTGGCCCGGGAGCTCATGGACCAGGGTGCCGAGATGTTCTGGATACCGCTCGACACGTATTACGGCCTGAGGGATTTAAGCGAGTTCAGGGCCCTGTGCGAGGAAACCACATCCCGGAATGTTCTCATCTTCAGCCTCACCCAGGTCAACACCAAAGGAGGCATCATGGCGGTGGGGTCCCACTTCCCGACCATCGGGGCCTATTCGGGCCAGCAGGCTGCCAGGATCCTGCTTGAGGGCGTGAGTCCCGAGAGCCTTCCCATACTCAGGCAGGAACAGCTCCTGATTAGGGTCGACGAGAAGAAGATGGCCGAGCACGGCCTGAGCTTCCCCAAGGAGCTGCTCATGGTGGCCAAGCCCATCATCGAGGAGCTGATGGAAGAGTAGTTGCCGGGAATCGCCTACACGCCCGGGAGCGACGGCACCGGCGCAGAGCATGAGGCGCCCGGGGAAGCTCCCGGGCTCCTCATCCCGGGCTTTTTCCCGGGCACTCCAGGAACAGCGGTTTTCTCCTTCACGATTCCGCCGTTAAAGAAAAACGGTTATAATCCGGGTCAATAACCGGCAAGGAGGGTACATGGAGGAGAGAACGAGACTGGCAGGCCGGGTACGGACGCGTTACGCCTCGCCCCGGTTCATAATCGTCACGGGTGCGATCTTCATCCTCTCGCAGGCCTCCATCGCATGGATACTGCACCAGGGAGATGCTGCGCTGACGCTGATCACGCTTCAGACCACCTTTGATCCCGCTGCCTTCGAGGCGGTGATGTCTTCCCTGACCCCGGGCCAGGTCTCGGCGCTTAAGGGGCACTTCGTGCTCGACTTCCTGCACCCTGTCTGGTACGGCGCCTTCGCGCTCCTGCTCCTGGCCTGGCTCTTCGAACGAAACCAGGTTCCCGGGCGCTTCGACGTCGTTCTCTGGGCCGCACCAATCATGTCGCTCTTCGACCTGCTGGAGAACCTGGTGCACCTGCCGCTGATCACCGGGCACCTTGAGGCATCGGCCCTGCCGGTAGCTTTCGCAGCAGCCTGCGCCACGCTCAAGTGGAGCCTTGCAGCTGGGTTTCTCCTGTTGAGCCTTGCGCTCATTCTCAGGATGCTCATCCCCGGAAAGACGGCAGCCAGGACTTGAAGCCGGGTGCCCGGGTGCGCCGGCTTTGCCCCAGCCGCCCACTGCAGGGCCGGCATGCAGGCAATGCCGGTGAAATGCCGGGGAAAATTGAATTGCCACCGGGAGCCCGCACCGATACAGCTCGCGGCTATCCTCCGGCATCCCCGGTAAGTCAGCGGCACCCTGGGTAAACCTCTCAGTCCCGGCCTCTGCAACCCACACAAGGGGCTTCCGTCCGCCTGCGGCTGCCGCGGTGGTGCCGTACCCTGCAAGCTCACCCTACTTGAGATGCAGGCGCGAGGGCCGCATTGCAATATTAATCCATGCGGATGCACGCGGCTGTGCCGGAGGAAGCCCATCACGCCCTTCAGCCGCGGCCTGTGCCCGGAGTGCGCACACGGGCTCCAGCCCGGGGCCTTCGGGAACAGGGGCGGAGGAACCAAAAGAGGCAGGGGCTTAGAAAAAGCGGGGACATGGGGCCGGAGATCGTCTTTCAGACGCGTGGCCTGACAAAGGTCTACGACATGGGCGAGGTGAAGGTGAACGCGCTGTGCGGCATCGATCTCGAGCTCTATGCGGGAGAGCTCGTGGTGCTGCTGGGCGCCTCGGGCAGCGGCAAGTCGACCCTCGTGAACATCCTGGGCGGTCTCGACACCGCTACCAGCGGGCAGGTGCTCTACCGGGGAAGGGACCTCACCCGGGCGGACGAGCGAGAGCTCACCATGTACCGGCGGCGGCACGTGGGGTTCGTGTTCCAGTTCTACAACCTCATACCGAGCCTCACCGCCCGGGAGAACGTGGCCATCGTCACCGAGATCGCGAGTGATCCCATGGCACCCGAGGAAGCGCTCGAGCTCGTGGGGTTGGGCGACCGCATGGACTCCTTCCCGGCCCAGCTCTCGGGCGGCCAGCAGCAGCGCGTGGCAATCGCCCGGGCCATTGCCAAGCAGCCGAGTGTGCTTTTGTGCGACGAGCCCACCGGCGCCCTGGACTCCAAGACCGGGATCGTGGTGCTTGAAGCCCTCGAACGGGTCAACCGCGAGCTAGGCACCACCACGGTCATCATCACCCACAACGCGGTGCAGGCGCAGATAGCCGGGCGTGTCATCTTCCTGAGCGACGGCCGGATAACGGGCATCAGGCGAAACGAGAGCAGGAAGGCGCCCCGCGAGCTCAGCTGGTAGGAACATGCGGGCACTCGACCGGAAAATGCTGAGAGATCTCTGGGGCCTGCGGGGCCAGGCCCTGGCCATCATGCTGGTGGTGCTGAGCGGCGTGGCTGCGTACGTGTCCATGACCAGCGTGATGGACACCTTGCAGGGAACGCTCCGGCGCTACTATACCGAATACCTGTTCGCCGACGGCTTCGCCACAGTGCGCAGGGCCCCGGAGCGTCTGCTGGAGAGGATCCGGGAGATCCCCGGTGTGGGGCTCGCCGAGACTCGGGTGGTGGCGGCGGTGAACTTAAGCGTACCCGGCTTCGACGAGCCGGTATCGGGCAGGATCGTGTCCATGCCCGAGGGGCGCCCCCCGGTGCTCAACCGGCTGTTCATCCGGGAAGGCCGCCTGGTGGAGCCGGGTCGCGAGGACGAGCTCGTGCTCAACGAGCCCTTTGCCGAGGCTCACGGGCTGCACCCGGGAGAGAGCATCACCGCTATCATGAACGGCAGGTACCGTGAGCTCCGCGTGGTGGGCATCGCGCTCTCGCCCGAGTTCATCCTGCAGGTCGAGCCGGGATCGGTATTCCCCGACCCGAAGCGCTACGGGGTGATGTGGATGGGCCGCAGGGCCCTCGAAGCGGCCTACGACATGGACGGCGCCTTCAACGACCTGGTTTTCACCCTCGCCCCGGGAGAGGGCATCGATGAGGTCTTGATCCGGCTCGACGGGCTTTTGAAGCCCTATGGCGGACAGGGCGCCTACGGAAGGGAGGACCAGGCCTCGCACTTTCTCATCACCCAGGAGTTCCGATCGCTCAAGGGAACCGCGACCGTGCTTCCCCTGGTCTTCCTGGGGGTGGCCGTCTTTCTGCTCAACATCGTGATCACCCGGCTCATCAGCCTGCAGCGGGAGCAGATCGCGGTGCTCAAGGCCTTTGGTTACCGCAACCTCGATATCGGGATCCACTACGCCAAGCTCGTGCTCTCCATCGCCCTGACAGGGGCGGCTTTCGGGATCGTACTCGGTCTCTGGCTGGGAAGACAGCTGGGAAGGCTCTACCTCCGGTTCTACCGCTTTCCGGGTCTCGACTACACCCTCGAGCCCGGCGTGGTGATCACGGCCCTGGCGCTCACGGCGGGGGCCACGCTCCTGGGGACAGCGCTGGCCCTGCGCCGGGCCGTGATGCTGCCGCCCGCCGAGGCGATGAGGCCTGCTCCCCCGGCTGTCTACCGCGCCACGATCGTCGAGCGCATGGGGCTCGAGCGAAGCTTCGGCCAGCCCACCCGGATGATCCTGCGCAGCCTGGAGCGCAGGCCCATCAAGGCCCTGCTCACCATCCTGGGGATGGCGAGCTCGGTGGCCATCCTCATCATGGGCCTGTTCTTCAGCGATTCCTTCGACTACGTGATCCATGTCCAGTATTCCCTGGCCCAGCGGGAAAACCTGACCGTCACCTTCACCGAGCCCACCTCAACATCAGCGGTGCACGAGCTCGAGAGCCTGCCCGGCGTCCTGTATGCGGAGCCTTTCCGATCGGTGCCGGTGAAGCTCAGGAACGGCCACCGTCAGTACCGGACCAGCATCCAGGGCATCCCGCCCGATCCCTCCCTGCACCGGCTCATCGACACCGGCCTCAATCCGGTGGACGTGCCGCCCGAGGGGGTGATGCTCACCGAGAGGCTCGCCGGGATCCTCGGGGTGAGGCCCGGGGAACTGGTGGAGGTCGAGGTGCAGGAAGGCCGCGGGCAGACCAGTGAGGTGCCGGTTGCCGGGCTTGCACGCCAGTTCGTGGGCGTCGGGGCGTACATGGACCTCAAAGAGGCCAACCGGCTCTCGGGGCTCGGTCAGGCGATATCCGGTGCTTTTCTCATGATCGACGAACGCTTCGAGCGCGACCTCGCGCGCATCCTCACCGACCGCCCGCGCATCGCCTCGATCACCTCGCAGGAGCGGGTGATCGCGGCGTTCCGCGACACCACGGCGCAGACCATGCTCACCTACACGTTTATCCTGAGCGTGTTTGCCGGTGTGATCGCATTCGGCGTAGTGTACAACAGCGCCCGGATCTCGCTTTCCGAGCGCGACCGGGAGCTGGCGAGCCTGAGGGTGCTGGGATTTACCCGGGGCGAGGTTGCCTACATCCTGCTGGGCGAGCTCGCCGTGCTCACCCTGGCCTCGATCCCGGCCGGCGGCCTCCTGGGCTCTGCGGCGGGACGTGGCGTGGTGAGGCTCCTCCAGACCGACATGTACCAGCTCCCGTTCATCCTTGACCGGAGCACCATAGCCCTGGCGGCGGCCATCGTGCTGGCGGCCGCGCTTGTCTCGGCCCTGATCGTGAATTACCGGCTCGGGCGACTAGACCTCATCGGGGTCCTCAAGACGAGGGAGTAGATGAAGACCCCAACCCGCAGGCAGATGATCGTCACGGCGGCGGCCCTGATCGCAGTCGCAGCCGCGGTATACGGCCTTCAGCCCGAGCCGGTGCCGGTGCAGACCGCCGAGGTGGCGTTCGGGCCGCTTGAGGTGGTGATCGAGGAGGAGGGAGAGACCAGGGTGGGGGACCGATATGTCATCTCTTCCCCCGTAGCCGCGTTCCTCCGGAGGGTCGACCTGGACGCCGGTGACCGGGTGGAGCGGGGGCAGCCCCTGGTCTTCCTCGAAGCGCCCCGCTCCTCGATCCTGGACC
>JBASVF010000036.1:0-7987 GCA_049275795.1 Desulfomonilia bacterium | reverse complement strand
GGTCAGTTCCCACCTGCACCACCGTCCCAGTGACAACGGAGCCTGTGGAAACGCGTTTGTCGATGGTTTCTTCATAGAGAGCTTCCAGCTCCAGGGCCTGTTCGAATTCTCTCGATTCTTCCTGAGTTCCCTTGCTCTCCGTCATCTCCGCCTTGATCGGGTTCGTGTCTTTCTGATCTGTCTTGGTTTCTTCGAGACTGTACATCGTTACTAACCCCCTGTCCGTCGTTCCTTATTCCTGATAAGTTGGCATCCTATACAATATAGATATGCAAAAGACAAGCCTTTAATCAGATCTCACTGAGACAATGCTGTGAAAAAGAAAATAGGAATGATCAGCTGGGAAAGCGGCGGCCCGGCCCGACACTCGAGGGAGGGCTCCGGCGGGACCCGGGGAACATTCGGTCAGTCCAGAGGGTTCTTCTTCTGCTGCCGGGTCGATGGATCCTTGAGCGCCTTTTCCAGGTCGCTGAAGACGCGTTTTTTATCCCGGCTCTCTCCCAGGGACTTCTCGATCTCCTCGAGCCTCGACTGCCGACGGCTCTGGAACTGGGTTATCTCCTCGGCCATCCGCGGGGCCTTGGTGTCGCGGGGGAGAGCCTCTATCCTGGTATGGTCGCCTATCGTGTAACGGCACCCCGTACCCGAGACCACCTCGGTGACGATCTTCTCATCGCTCAGCCTCCGGGCCATGAGCGAGAGCTCCTCCTGGGACACCTTGAGGATCCCGGCAAGCCCCTCGAGGGTGGGCGGCCTGCCGTGAAGGTGCTCGTGGATGCGGATCGCGGCCACGAACAGATGAGCGCCTTCATAGAGATCTCTGAACATCATGGATCCTTCACTATAGCAAAGCAGCACTTGATGCAACAAGCATTCAAGAATACAATGGCGGACGCCGATACGTTGAGCAAACAACGCGGCCTTATAAGGAGGAAACGATTTGAAACGGGCAGCCTCTCTCTACATCGGCCTCATTGCAGTCTTTTTCGCATCTTCGCCCCTGCCGGCAGACGATACCATTCACACGGTCAAAAAGGGGGACACCCTGTGGGACATCACCAGGACGTACCTCGAGACCCCTTGGAAATGGCCCCTGGTTTGGGCAAACAACCAGGACATCACCAACCCCCATCTCATCTATCCCAATGACCGAGTCGTCATCTCCCGCAAGGACGGCAGAACCATCATAACCATCATCCCCGCAGGAAAGGAGCAGCCCTCTTCGGAGCCGGTTGTGTACACTCCCCCGGAGATGGCCCGGGAAGAAGTAAAGTCGATCGTGATCTCCCCGAGGTACTCGACCTTCTTCTTCAGCCCCGAGGTCCTCGTTGGATCGGGGACCGTCTCGAAGAAACTCGAGCCGGGAGAGCTGGCCTCGAAGAACGAGACCGTGTTCTTCTCGTCGGGATCTGAGTTTGCGCTCGACCAGGATGTGACCGTGGTGGCGAAAATCGCGGACATCAAGAACCTGAACAAGAAGATCGCGGGCTACCTCTACAAGGCCATTGCCGTGGCAAGGGTTCATGAGGCAGGGGAAGGATTCTACAAGGCCACGGTGCTGTATTCGAACCAGGAGATCCGCTCGGGCGACCTGATCTTCGACGGCCTGCACAACATGATGCCCCTGAGTCTCAAGATCAGCGAGCCCCCTGCCGGCAAGAGCGGACGGGTGATCGACTTCTATGGCGGGGTCAGCGGGAGCTCCTACCTGGACCTGGTGTTCATGGACCTCGGCACCGCCGATGGGATCGACCAGGGGATGCTCATGTCGCTCTACGAGGAATCGACCCCCAGCAAAAACGCCGGCGCTATGAGGGAGTACCAGGGAACGGCCCTGGTGCTGCAGTCACTGGAAAAGAGCTCCATGGCGCTTATCATGGACTCCAGGGGCCCGATACGGAAGAGCTATCTCGTGGCGGGCGCCCAGTAACCGCGGCGCCCTGTCTGAAGGGCCTCCTGGAGAGGCCCCTTCGGAGGAGCCTAGAACGGAACCCCCCGGGAGGAAAGCAGCATGTTGATCCCCTTGTCGTCCGACCGGGTGAACTTTACCGCTATTCCCTCAAGGCATTTCCTGACGATGTGGCCCTGGACCCAAATGACCTTCCCGAACTCCTGGACGTCGATGCTCGCGAAAAGGTAATCATCGATATTCCATACCGGGCTGTCGGTGAGGATGAACATACCGCCCCTGCTGATATTGGCCACCCTGCCCATCCGATAGGCAGACCCGCTGTCGCGGTAAGCCACCTTCATGTTCACGACGATTCTCTTGTGCGCCCGCCGATCTTCCATAAAAAACCCGCCTCCCATTCATCGGAGGGGTGTCCCTCCTCCATTCACAAAACATATAACTGCATTCCGTTACATTATAATCAAGTCCCGGAGCATTTTCAAGCCCTTAGCAGCCGCTCGAACCCACGGGCATGCCTTTTCCCGGCCCCGGCGCTTCCTCCGCGGACCATGGGCACACCGAGCACGATACCGATAAGCAAAGAATTATGTTACAGAAAAAATCCCACGTGCCTGAACACTGCGTTGACACCTCCAGGCCGATTGGGATATACGTTCTGTTCATGAAGGTCCTGTTTTCGAGCGAGCAGATCTCGGAGAGGATCCGGGAGCTGGGAAAGCAGATCACCAGCGACTATCGCGGCTGCGAGCTGCTTGTGATCGGCGTCCTCAAAGGGGGGTTCATCTTTGTCTCGGACCTCGTCCGGAACATCGGCCTCCCGCTCAGGATCGAGTTCGTGCGGCTTTCGAGCTACGGCTGCTCCTCAAGCCCGGACACCAGCGTAAAGATCTACGACGATACGGGAGATGTCGTGAAGGGCAGACACATCCTGATCGTAGACGACATCATGGACACGGGCCAGAGCATCACAGCCTTCAAGGAACACCTGGAATCCAAGGGGCCTGCCTCGGTGAAGATCTGCACCATGATCAACAAGAAGTTTCGCAGGTCCAAGGATATCGACCCGGATTACTCCGGCTTTACCATAACCGACGGCTTTATCGTGGGCTATGGTCTTGACTTTGCCGAGGACTACCGGGCGCTGCCCGAGATATGCGTGCTCGAGCCCGGCGACAGGAGGGACTTTCCTTGATAGTTGTCCAATGCCCGGTTTGCAGAAGCAGGTTCAGGATCGAAAAGGACGCCCTGCCCGACAGGGTGGTGAAAATGCGCTGCAGCGTATGCTCCAACGTGTTCTCCTATAACCCCGCGGTAGAGCTCCTGGTCGAGCAGGATTTCGCCACCGCGATCGGCGCCCGGGACGGGAACCTGGAAGATTCCTTTTTCACGGAATCGCCTGCCCCTGAGCCCACCGGGGGCATCACCGAAACCATGAAGGAGCGGGGTCCTCTGGATACAGATCCTTCCGAGGACCTGGCCCAGCCCGAGTCTGTGATCAAGGAGATCGATTCCATCCTCGGGGCCGGAGAAGAGATGGCCTCGGTAGAAGACACGGGGCGAAAAGCCCGGCAGGGCAAGGGCAAGGGATTGAGGCTGTTCCTCACGGTGGTGCTGATCATTCTGATCTTCCTGGGCACCGGCCTGTGGATCATGAAAGACCGCATCCCCTTCTTCAAGAACACCTCCCAGGCGCTTGGAGAAACGGTCCTCGAGCGGGGCCCGTTCTTTTCCATTCCCGAGGAGAGCATCACCTACGAACTGCTGAGCAACAACAGCGAGGGCTCGGTGCTCGTGGTAAAGGGAATCGTCAAGAAGCTCACGACCAAGCCGCTCAAATCGATCCTGGTCCAGGCGCGGGTATACGATCGCAACGGCAAGCTCATCGAGAGCAGGACGGCCTTTGCCGGGATCATCCCGGAATCCGCCGAGTTCGTGCACCAGAAGGGTTCAGACATTCAGAGCCTGCTCACGGCCGAGCCCAGATCCCTGGGCACCTTCACCGCCTCTGAGGATATCCCGTTCGCCGTGGCCTTCTTCGGAAAAGCGGCACTGGAAGGGTCCTCCTTCCAGGTAGAGGTCAAGGAGTTCCACTGGAAGTAGCTCCCTGGAAAGGCCCGTACACCGTGACTCCTCCTGGCTCGGGGTGAGGTTCCGCCCTGGGGTCGGTGCGGATTTTCTCCATAATATCAAGGTTTGCATTTCCGCCGGGTATTGTAGTATGTATGGATTTCACGTCGTGATGGCCGATAGAGAATACAGGAGGCAACCGTAAACACAATGTACCCGGTCGAACACGTCGATACTCATACGCAGGCAGATCCTCTCTCGCCGCCGCCGGTCTCCCGGCCCGTCAGGCCCGCCTGCAGGGCCCTTGGACGGACAGCTCAGCCCGCGGAGGCGATCCAGGCACGGAGCTGAAGGCGCCGCCATGCGCATCATGGGGATCGACTACGGAACGAAGCGGATCGGCGTTGCCGTGAGCGACCCGTCCTGCACCATGGCCCACCCCCTGGATACGGTGCCGGTGCGCCCGGATGGATCGCACATCACCCAACTCGAAAAGATCTCCAGGGATTACGGGGTCACGCGGATCGTGGTGGGCCTGCCCATCAACATGGACGGGAGCATCGGCGAGGCCGCGAAGAAGGCCGCCGAGTTCTCCGAGTCTCTGCAACAGGCCCTGAACCTGCCGGTCGAGCTCTGGGACGAGCGGCTCACCACGAGCGAGGCCCATGACCTGCTCATACGGCTCGAGGTCAAGGGCAGGAAAAGGAAACGCATCATCGACAAGATAGCGGCCAGCATCATGCTCCAGAGCTACCTGGAGGCCAGGCACCAATGAAAAAGGCATTCTGGCTCCTCATCTTCATCCTGCTCTGCGCCTCCATCGTGTGCCTGGTACACACCTATACCTTCCTGAGAACCCCATCCGAACCCCAGATCTCCCTGATGATAGAGATAGAGCCAGGTACCGGCGCGTGGGAGATATCCCGCCGGCTCGAGGAGCAGGAGATCATCACGGACTCGTTCATGTTCATGGTCGTGGCTACGCTCACCGGCAAGGTCAGGCATCTCCAGGCTGGGACCTACGTGTTCGAGGGGAGACACTACCCCCTGGATATCATGCACATCCTCTTCAAGGGCAGGACGCTCAAGTACCGGATCACCATCCCGGAGGGGAACAATATCTTCGACATCGCGTCCATTGTCGCGGAAACCGGGCTGCTTACCAGGGAGGAATTCTTCTCGAGCGCACAGGACCCCGAGACCACGGCCTTCTTCGGCATCGACGCTCCCACGATGGAAGGGTTCCTCTATCCCGACACCTACTACCTCGCACCGCACATGACGCCCCGGGAAATCATGGGCAAGATGGTCGAGAGGTTCCGCAGCGTCTTCACCGGCGATATGCTCAGACGGGCTCAGGAGCTTGGAATGAGCGTCTCCGAGGTGGTGACGCTGGCCTCCATCATCGAGAAGGAGGCGGTCTTCCCGTCGGAGATGCCCGCGATCTCGTCGGTCTTCCACAACCGCCTCAGGCTCGGGATGCGCCTGCAGTCCGACCCCACGGCCGTCTACGGCATCGACGGGTTCCGGCGCAGGATCCGCTCCCAGGACCTCAAGCGCGACACGCCGTACAACACGTACCGCTACGGAGGCCTGCCGCCCGGCCCCATATGCAATCCCGGTATCAACGCATTGCATGCGGCCCTGTGGCCCGCGGATACGAAATACCTCTTCTTCGTATCCAAGGGAAACGGCTACCACCACTTCTCGCGAACCCTGAGCGAGCACCGGGAAGCGATCCGGGGCAAGACCGCTTCCAGAAGGTAGGCGCTCAGCCTGCCTCGATCCGTTGCCGGGGGCCTGGAAGTTCCCTAAAGTTCACACCGGAAACAAACGATAGAGGAATGCATGGATCATTTGCGCGCAGCCATCATCGACGATGATGACGAGATACTGGACCTGATCGAGCAGATACTCAAGGAAGAAAGGATCTCCACCCGGCGATACTCCCGCGCGGAAGACCTGCTCCGAGAACTTCCCGGCGGGCCCGAACCGGACCTCATCATATCGGATATCATTCTGCCGGGAATGACCGGCCTCGATCTACTCAGGGACCTCGATTCCCGGGGCATCGACATCCCGGTGATCCTCATCACCGGGTATGCTTCCCTGGACTCCGCCATAGAGGCGGTGAACAAGGGCGCCTTCTATTATATCAAGAAACCGTTCAATATCGAGGAGATCAGATTCGCCGTCACCCGGCTCCAACAGCGCAGGGAAACCCTGAAGGCCATGCACGCTCTGCAGAGCCAAGTGAGATCCCTCCAGGAGAAACTCCAGAGGGAGATCAGGAAGAACATCGAGGGCATCCCTGCGCCATCCCCGCTCGAGCCCGTGGAGGCAGGCATGGATGCGGCCGGCAAGGCCTTTGCCGTGATCGAATACCTGGGCAGGCTCAAGTCGGACGGCCTCATATCGAACAGCGAGTTCGGGGAATACAAGGGCAAGATTCTCAAGAGGATCGTGTGATGCGTGACAAGGTTCTCATCGTCGATGACGATCCGGGCATCCGGAACACCATATCAGAGCTGGTCCGCGAGCTGGGATACATGACCGAGATTGCCTCCGACGGCCTCGAGGCGATGAAGATGCTGAACAACGGGCCTTACCTGTGCATTTTCACCGATATCATGATGCCGAACATGAACGGGATCGAGCTGATAAAGGAAATCAAGGCCCGGGACGTATCGCTGCCCATCATCGTGATAACCGGGTATGCATCGGTGGAGATCGCCATCGACGCTATGAAGTGCGGTGCCTCGGACTTCATCTCCAAGCCCTTCAAGGTAAGGCAGATCGAGTTATTGCTCAACAAGGTCACGCGGGAGAAATCCCTGCTCGAGGAGAATCGCCGGTTCTCCGATACGCTTCACCTCCACCGCCTCATCGACAACCTCGTGGGGCAGCTCGAGGATAAGAAGGAAGAGATCTCATCCCTGCAGGAGATCTCCGAGAAGATAATCGGCCTCAAGGGCATCCGTGACCTGGTGGACGCCATCATCGACGTCTCCAAGCAGATCATCGACGAGGCCGAGGTAACCTTCTTCCCGGTGAGCTCCCAGAGCAACAGGCTCCTGGATATCGCAAAAGGGAAAAGTATCAACGCGGACGAGGAGCTGTTCAGGGGCGCCATCGTGAGAAAGCAGTCGCCCGCATCTTCCCTGCTGGACAGGTTCGAGACCATCTTCCCCCTCATGATCGAGGGGCAGGTCTTCGGCGCCCTGGATATCGTGACGCCCGCTCCCCTGGGAGAAGAGAAGGAGGGCAAGATCCTGTACCTGCTGAACCGCTCGGCGGAGCGCATGGAAAACGTGGCGCTCTACGAGGGGCTCTACGAGAACATGCTCTCCACCTTGAGCAGCATGGCCACGATCCTCGACGCCCGGGACCCTCACACCTCCCAGCACTCCACCCGGGCCACCTCCCTGTCCATGAGCCTGGCGGAGGCCCTCGATCTTTCCCAGGAAGACCGCGACACCCTCTACATCGCCGCCTCTTTGCATGACATCGGCAAGGTTGGCATCCCCGACAACATCCTGCTCAAGCCTTCGGGGCTTACCGAAAAAGAATTCGCCGTGATCAGGAGGCACCCGGATATCGGGGCGGATATTCTCAAGCCGCTGCCCCCCATGGCCAGGGAGCGAGAGATCATCAGGCATCATCACGAGCGCTACGACGGCGGCGGCTACCCCCTGGGGCTCAAGGGCAAAAACATACCCTTCCTTTCCCGGATCATCACCCTGGCCGACTCCTTCGACGCAATGACCTCGGACAGGCCTTACCGGAGGGGCATGACCATCTCGGAGGCACTCGAAGAGATCACCCAGTGCAAAGGCGGGCAGTTCGACCCGGAGCTGGCCGACATCTTCATTCAGAAGGTCTCCATCTCCTGACGGATTTCCTTGAAAAGCCCCCTGCGCCGAGCCCTACCCTTGGGGTGCTTCTCGCTGTGGCGACGGGCTCGTCCCGCCGGTGGTCATCCTCTGGGTCAGCGCCTCGAGGCTCGCC
>JBASVF010000035.1:0-7104 GCA_049275795.1 Desulfomonilia bacterium | reverse complement strand
GATATGAAGTCGGCTGTTGAAGAGCGCAAGGCAGAGACCCGGGAGATGATCATGCAGGCGGCCCGCAAGGTGTTTTCCGAGCGGGGATACCACAATGCCCAGATCTCGGACATCGTGCGGGAGGCGGGCATTTCTACGGGCAGCATCTACGCGCATTTCAAAGACAAACGGGATCTCTTCGCCCAGGTGACCCGCGAAAACCTCGAGAATCTCAGGCGCCTGCTCAGGGAGATCAGGCAGACCGACCGCCAGGACGATGACATCCGCGATAGGATCGGTCGGATGAAGCTCGCCTACGAGGCTTTCTTCGACTACGTCGATGCCAACGTCCCCCAGCTCCTGATGATCCTGCGCTCCGGCTACGGGGTGGATCAGCAGCTGGATTCCGGTGCATGGGATTACTTCAATTGCTTTGCCGACGACTTCGGCGAGGAGTTTCGCAAGTGGGAGCGCCTGGGCTACCTCAAGGGCGTCAACGCAACGCTCATGGGGCATATCATCATCGGAGCCGGTCTCCAGGTCGTGCACTCCTACCTCATGGATGCCAAGTTCACGCGCAGCGAGGCGATCCGACACCTGATGGCCCTCAACCAGGCCCTGCTCACCATCTACCTCACGGACAAGGGCAGGGAAGCGCTGGGCTCCATCGACGTCGAAAAGATCATCAAGGGATGATCCCCCAAGGCCCCTCGGAGCGGGAACCTTCCCAGGGGGGTTGCCCGTATCGGGTGAGTCCGCTGCAATGCCCCTTCCCCTACGATCGCCGCTCCACCGCCTGCTCTCGTGCGCAGAAGACCGATCCCGACCCACCGTCAGGCGCAGGGATGCATGTCCACGGGTACTCTTGCCAGACGAAAAAAGCCTTAGTACTGCACCGGCAGAGAATGGAAGCGAGATCCAACCCCATGGCCGATTGTCATTGCAGCGTGAGAAAAGTCGCTCATGACCCTGATCCGTCCCCAGCCATTCCCTATTCGAATACAGTTTCATTGCGCATTCCTTTATGCTATTTGACTTCCCCGATGCCGTGGACTACCCGAAGGCAAGGCGAAAAGGCAAGAAATCGTGAAAGACATCGTGTACCTCGACAATGCAGCCACCTCGTGGCCAAAGCCTCCGGAGATGATGGAGGCCATGATCCGGTTCAATCAGTCGATCGGCGCCAACCCCGGCAGATCGGGTCACAGCAGGTCCGTGGATGCGGGAAGGGTTCTCCTCGATGCACGGGAGGCCCTCGCCGATCTCCTGGGCGCACCGGACATGCTCGGTGTGGTTTTTACCTTGAACGCCACCCACGCCCTCAACATCGTGATCTCAGGGCTTCTCGAGGAGGGCTGCCATGCGATATGCACCTCCATGGAGCACAACTCGGTCATGAGGCCCCTCACCATGGCCAGGTCCCGCGGCGTCCGTTTGAGCGTCGCTCTCTGCTCCGGTGCGGGTGAGCTCGACCCGGCCGAGCTTGCACGGCTGATCCGGCCGGATACCAGGCTCATCGTCATGACCCACGCATCGAACGTGACCGGAACGCTCATGCCCATTGCCGAGGTCGCCTCTATCGTCCGGGAGCACGGGGTTCCGCTGTGCGTGGACGCCTCGCAGACTGCGGGCGCCGTGCCCATAGATGTCGAGGCCATGGGCATAGATCTCCTGGCATTCACCGGCCACAAGAGCCTCTACGGTCCCCAGGGCACGGGCGGCCTCGTCATCTCCCGGGGGCTCGAGCAGAGGATAAACCCGCTCATGCAGGGCGGAACTGGCAGCAGGTCCGAGTTCGAGGTGCAGCCCGACTTTCTCCCGGACAAGTACGAGGCCGGCACGCCCAACGCCATCGGTATCGCAGGGCTCAAGGCAGGGGTCGATTTCATCCGCCGCAGGGGGTTGGATGCCGTGATGGCCCATGAGAAGGCGCTCACCACGCGCCTGATCTCCGGGCTGAAGGCCGTCCCCGGCGTACGGATATACGGCCCCGGCGATGCCCGCAGGCAGATGCCGGTCGTATCCTTTACCCTCGAAGGCGTGGCCCCCTCCGAGCTTGCCCTGGCCCTTGACGAGGAGTTCGGTGTCATGTCCAGGCCTGGGCTGCATTGCGCCCCCTCGGCCCACCGGACCATCGGCACCTTTCCCGAGGGCACCCTACGCCTGAGTCCGGGCCTCTTCACCACGCCCGAGCAGATAGACCATGTCGTTAAGGCGGTGGATTCGCTGGCTCTCAAGGTGCGGAAAGGAGCAATGAAATGAGAAAGGAAGTGGACGCGAGAGGCAAGGCCTGCCCCGAGCCGGTGGTCCTCACCAAGAAGGCCCTGGACGAGGCGAATACGATCGTGGTGATCGTGGACAATCCCGCGGCTGAAGAAAACGTGAGGCGCTTCGCCCTGAGCCGCCAGTGCCGGGTGGAGACGGAACACCGGGGCGGCGATACCCTCCTGTTCATCGAAAGACAGGATGCCTCCCCTGTCCATGAGCACCCGGCAGCCCGGCCCTCCCCTGCTTCCGGGCCGCTGGTGGTGGTGATCGGCTCCGATCGGATGGGCTCCGGTGATGACGAGCTCGGCTCGGTGCTCATGCGGAGCTTCATCCATACCCTGGCCGAGGCGCAGGAAAAGCCCGAGATCATGATCTTCTTCAATACGGGGGTAAAGCTCGCGATCGAAGGCTCCGAGGTCATCGAGGACCTTCGCGGCCTGTGCGACTCGGGCGTCAAGATGCTGGTATGCGGTACCTGCCTGGGGTATTTCGAGGCCAAGGACCGGCTTGCTGCAGGCCAGGTATCCAACATGTACGAAATTGCCGAGACCATGCTCTCAGCCGGGAGGCTCGTGCGGATATGAGCGCCTCCGGGCACTGCGTTATCCTCTTCGATTCGGTAAGTTCGACCCTGCTTGCCGAGAAGATCCTCAAGAAGGAGGGGATCCCGCACAAGGTGATCCCGGTGCCCCGGCACATCAGCTCTGATTGCGGGGTGTGCATCCGGTTTTCCGCCGACCTGAGCAATCGGATCGAGCCGATACTCAGGGGCAGGGTGAAATTCGAGGAGATCTGCCCGCTCTGAGGCCGTAAAAGCCGCACGCTTCAAAGCCGATCCCGGAGAAGCTGCCCCGTGGCCTGCTTCCTGAACCTGCCGATGCCCGCCCCTGCGATAGCCGGTCGCAGCCCTCGAGCTACAGAGACCTTGCGTGCCCTTTGCATGCCTTCCGGGACGGCGCGAAACCGTCGGATCGCCGTGGTGCGAGGGCGCATTCCTTCAATCCTATCTCAGGCCTCGTTCCTCGATGACTGACGCCGTCTATCTCAGACCGGATCGAGGTGCACGGTGATCTCGCCCACCTCGCTGACCTCATCTCGCAGGCAGCTTCGGGCCTCGTTGATGATAAGATGGCCTTCCTCGATGGTAAGGGCCCTGTCCACCTCCAGGTGGATCTGGACCTCGAGGATCCCGCCCGTTGATCGTACCTTGAGGTCATGGATGCCCCTCACGCCTTGAACCTCGAGCACGCATCCCCGGATCTTATCGAGCACCTCCGGGCCGGGGGCCGTATCGGCAAACTCCTTTATCGCCTTCCAGAGCACATCGCCCCCGACCTTGACGATGAAGAAGGCCACGAGCAGGGCCGCGTAGGCGTCCAGGATGTGCCACTCGGGTCTGAGCTGGGCCCCGGTCACGCCCACGAGCACGGCTACGGACGAGAGCGCATCCGAGCGGTGGTGCCAGGCATTGGCTATGACTGCCTGGCTCCTGATGCGTCTGCCGACGCTGACGGTATAGCGGTAGAGGACCTCCTTTGCCAGGATGGAAAGCGCTGCGGCGGCCACCGCGATCCAGGTTGGCCGCCGCTCGACATGGTGGTAGATGTCCAAGGCGGCGCTCAGGCCGATGGCGATCGCAACCCCCACGAGCGCGAAGCCCACCACGGCCGAGGCCATGGTCTCGATCCTGCCGTGGCCAAAGGGGTGCTCTGCGTCGGGCGGCTTTCTCCCCATCTTGAGTCCCAGGATGACCACGAAGTCCGTGAAGAAGTCGGAGACCGTATGCACGGCGTCCGCGATCAGGGCCTGGCTGTTGCCGATGATCCCTGCCGCGAACTTTGCCGCCATGAGCAGTGCGTTGACCGCCATGCCCACCCAGGTGATCCGCTTTCCCTGCCGCTCGTGCGTATCGATATCCGGCATTCTCATCTCCTCGGAAGTCTCCCTGCCCTGCCCGTGAAAGCCGGGACCTGTCGTGTGCGGCCCCGAACATCCTTTATCTGGGTCTTTAAGCAGTGCAGATCGGGGTTCCTTCTCAGATCTCGAGACCGGCCCGGTGCCCCTCGTGGATCGCCTCCAAGAGGCGCCTGGGCCCGCCGGCGTCGCCCACGACCCTCATGGGGATGCCCAGTGCCGAGGCGCTGCCGGCCAGCTCGTCCGCGGGGCGGGCCCCCATGGCGGTGATCACCATGGCTGCAGGCTCGCGCATCTCGCGGCCCCCGTGCTCAAAGACCACTGCACCGGGCTCCACAGCCTTCACGACAACGCCGAGCACGAGCCTGCCCCCACCGTCCCTGATCCTCCTGTTCAGCCAGTATCCATGGGCGGTGAACTTTCCTACCGGCTCATAGTGCTTCATTTCCAGGATAACCGTCTCTATGCCCCGGGCGATGAGGAAGTCGGCGGTCTCCATACCCACATAGCCAGCGCCCAGGACCACTGCCGGGCTCACCGGCTCGACCCTGCCCATGAGCACGTCACGTGCGTCGAAGACCGAGCTCGACCGGATGCCAGGGATGTCGGCCGCCCAGGGCACCGCGCCGGTTGCGATGATCACGGCATCGGGGCGCTCCCGTTCGAGTGCCCCGGCTGTCACCTCATTGCCGAGGCGCAGAGGCACCCCCCGCTTGTTGAGCTGGCGCACAGCCCAGCGTAGCCAGTCCAGGAACACCTCCTTGCGGGGAGGAACGCTTGCCGGAAGGAGCTGGCCGCCCGGCTCGGCCTCCTTTTCGAACACCTCGACCGCGCAGCCCCGGGCCGAGGCAGAGAGGGCTGCCGAGAGGCCGGCAGGACCCGCTCCGATGACCCACAGCCTCTTCCTTCCTTCTGAAGGCCCCAGGCCGGGGTCTTCCCTGTACTCTCTGCCACAGGTCGGGTTGAAGGTGCAGGCGGCCGATTTCATCTCGATGGCTAGGCGCTCGATGCACCCCTGGTTGCACGCGGTGCACCAGCGGATATCCTCGCGGCGGCCCTGTTTGAGCTTGGCGATGAACTCGGGGTCGCAGAGGTGCTGCCTGCCGAAGGCTACGAGATCGGTGTCGCCCCGGGCGATCGCCTCGTCGGCCATCTCGGGCGAGATGCGGCCCACCGCGATGACCGGAACACCCGCAGCCTCGCGGATGGCCCTGGCGCGGAAGATGTTGAACCCGCGGTCGGTGTCCATGGAGGCGATGCTTAAGTTCCCGGGCGTGGAGTAGACGCCCAGGGACACGTGAATGGCATCGACCCCGGCGGGAACCAGGCGGGGGGAAAGCCGCTTCATGAACTCGAGATCGTAACCTCCCCTGATGAGCTCGTCTGACGAGATGCGGATGATCACCGGGTAATCGGGCCCGACCGCGGATCTGACAGATTCGATCACCTCAAGCACGAAGCGGGAGCGGTTCTCCTCGGACCCGCCGTAGGCGTCAGACCGGGCGTTCGAAAAGGGCGAGAGGAACTGGGTGAGCAGGTAGCCGTGGGCCCCGTGGATCTCGACGGAGTCGAACCCAGCCTCCTTTGCCCGTGCGGCCGCCCTGCCGAAGGCCTCGACGATCTCCCGGATGCGCTGGATGCTCATCTCCTCGCAAGGCTGCCTGAGGATAACGCTCGGTATGGCGGAGGGTGCTTCGGGCATGCCGCCGGCTGCAGCGGCAAAGGTCTCCCTGCCGGCATGGTGGAGCTGGAGCACGGCCTTTGCCCCGTGCCGGTGAAGCTCCTCCGGGATGCGCGACAGGGACGGCACGAGTTCGTCGCTCCAGGCGCCCAGCTCGTTGGGAAAGCCCTTGCCGCGGGTGTCCACGGCACAGACCTCGGTGATGATCATCCCGGCGCCGCCCGCGGCCCGCCTGGAGAGATAGGCCAGGAGCCTCTGCGATACCGTGCCGTCCGGATTGGCATACCCAGTGCCCATGGCGGGCATGACCGCCCTGTTCCTGAGTTCCATGCCTCGGATAGAAAACGGTGAAAAGAGATGCCTGAGCTTCATGCGGCCTCCGTCATCTAAGGATTTCGTGCTTTCAAGGATCCACCTTTTCAAAGCCGCCCCTGGCCGGCCCCTTCCGGCAGCGGTGAGGTGAAGCCTCTGTGCCTGCTGCGGCGGGAGACTACTTCGTCACCTGCCACCCTCCCCTGCGCCTCGTGGATTGCCGGGAAAGTCCCTCCCTGGAAAGCGCTTTCATGCATGGCATATTCCATCAAGTGTGTCGTTTTCCTCATCATTGTCAAGCCCAAAGGGCTGCTTGTGCTCATGAACCGGGAGGGCCTGTGGCGCAATCCGAGAAAACGGCCGGCCGGCACTGCGGACCTGCTGCCTTCAGCCCCGCGCCTGCCTGCATTCCACGTGCCTCGACGGGCAGGAACTGTGAAGAGACCAATCGAGCACGGGATACGCCTTATCCCGTGACATGCAGGAGAGATGCCCGTAATGAAGCTATCCCACCGCCCTTCGATGCCACAGGGTGATGGGTTTCCTGGCGGCCTTGATCCGGAAGGGCAGGACGTTCTCGCTCACGAATCTCACGTCTTCTATCGTGTAGAAGGCCTGGGGATTGAAGCGCTTGATGATCTCCACGATCTTCGGGATATCCTTGCGCTCCACCACCGAGAACACCACCTTGACGGGCCCGGTCGACCCGGACGCATCCACGCAGGTGAGCCCGTATCCGGCAGATCGTAGGTATTCCACCAGGTCGCCGGCTTCCTGGCGGGTGATGACCCGGATGACCACCCTGCCGAACGACAGGATGTTCTCGAGGTACATGCCCACGAAGGTCCCGCTGGCGAACCCGGCCGCGTATGCGAGAATGCACGCTATATTGTTGCCGTTGCTGAGCATGATCTGCCGGATGACGATCAGCCAGATGAGCACCTCGAAAA
>JBASVF010000034.1:0-2893 GCA_049275795.1 Desulfomonilia bacterium | reverse complement strand
CTGCTGCAACGTACCATCTGCTCAATCCTCCTTCTGGGTTTTGGTGTTTCTTGCTAAAAACAACTCTACCCTCCAGGAGGATTTTCACAAACTTTTTCTTCTTATGCTATTTTGGACAAGTGTGATTTTATATATAAGTTTTCACCTATGAGGAGGAGCGAATGACACCTTTGGGGTGCAACTCATGAAGAGGCATCCACTCGTGCCGCTCCTTATCCTCCTCTCTCTCCTGCTCCTGCCCGGCTGCGGACACCTGAAGGCAGGGGCGGCAACGGTCTCAAGAGACGATGCCCGTGACGAGCGCCCCGATTCCACCACCCGGTCAATGCATGCCTGGCAGCCTGATGGATATAGCCCGAGCGGCTGTGGACCTAATGCGGGGGTTCTTGAAGAGACCGGTACGGCCGCAGTCACACCCGAGCCGGATCAGGCACTGCAGGAGTCTGCGCAACCCCTTTCCAAGAAAGGCACAGCAAAGCTGAATATCCAGTTTGACACGGGCAGCCATGTAATTCGAGAGGCCGACTTCGACCAGTTGGCCGAATTTGCCCGTGTCATGAAAAGCCATCCCGAGATCTGCGTCGTGATCGAGGGGCATACTGACACCGTGGGCAGCGAAGAGAGCAATGCAGAGCTCTCCCGCCAAAGGGCCGAGAGCGTGAAGAGCCGCCTGGCCTCGGAAGGGATAGACCCCTCGCGCATCACGGTGCGGGGCCACGGGTCGAGCATGCCCATAGCCGACAACGGCACGGAGGAAGGAAGACGGAAAAACCGCAGGGCCCAGGCCGAAATTGAGTACGAGAAGTCCGTTTTCCTGAAAAAGAAGGCGGGAAGTACTCCTCTCTCATCCCCCTGACCGATCCTCTGAGTCTGCGAGTGCATATCGACAAAAGACCCTGTGATACGCAGAGGTGCATATGTATAAAGCCAAACAAAAAGATGCACTAGTTGCCTGGAACTGTTATCCTACGCTCACTTGCTCGGAAAGGAAGGCCGCATGAAGTTCATGCGCATTCCACGGCGGCTTTCACCGGATCATTGGCAACCGGCCCCTATCACGAGCGGGTATACGGGGAGGTTGAGATGAAGAGAAAGCATAGCCAGTGGAGCTTTTTCCGCCGCTTTCACCGGAGATCCAACACGGCAAGGAAGGTCACGGCTGTTCTGACCATATTCTCGTTTTTCTTTTCGAACTTCGTCTTTGCCACACAGATCGTCACAGACGGCAGGACAGACACCCAGGTGTCCCCATCCGCCGGGAACGTTACAAACGTTACCACCGGCACCATCCGGGGAATCAATGCCTTCAACTCATTCTCCCAGTTCAACGTATACTCGGGCGATATCGTCAATCTCCATGTTCCAGGCACTGCGCTTAACCTCGTGAATCTGGTGCATTCAGAGGCAACGACGATAAACGGCCTGCTGAATTCCATACAGAACGGCCAAATCGGCGGGAACATCTTTTTCCTGAACCCACATGGTTTCATGGTGGGACAGCAAGGTGTGATAAACGTCGGCTCACTGACCGCTATCACTCCCACGGTGAGCTTCATGGAGGAGTTCTTCGACTCTCCCGGCAATCCCTCACCTGCATCGGTGGACATGATGTTCACCGGGGCCGTGCCGATCCGGGAAAACGGACTCATCTCCATCCAAGGTACGGTCAATGCGATAAACGATATCAACCTGCTCGGTGGGAGCGTGGACGTCGCGGGGACCGGCCTTCTGACGACAGGTGCCTATTTCGACTGGCACAGCATCGATTTCAGCGATGTGGTGAACACCGGCGAGATCGAAGACGGCGCAGTCTTCTCGATCGAGAACGGAGACATCTACATCCGCGCCCGGGAAATCAAGCTCGAGGCAGGCTCGAAGCTCCTTGCGAACGTCGAAGACGGCAGCATCCACCAGGCCGGAGACATCACGCTCGAGGCGGTCGATATCGAGGAAACACCGCTGATCCGGCTGGGGGGCAACGAGAGCAAGACAGCGAAGATCACGATCGACGGCGCAACGATCAGTGGAGGGAATATCGACATACGGGCCTCGGCCGGCGATTCGAACCCGGAAGACGGCGAGCCCACTATCCAGGACAACTGGACCTTCGGAGAGCTCGAGACCCTGCTCGATGACAACATCTCGCTGCTGGCCGCGGTCATGATCAAACGCGCCGAAGCTGTAGTCAAGATCAACGAAGATCCAGCAAATGAGACCATTATCTCCGCAAGCGGAAACGTGAACATCAGCGCACTCTCCTCGGCGGACGGGACGGTAAAAGCGATCAGCGGCGGAATCGACCCGCTCACGAACAATCCGGTCACCAACATCTTCAGCGTCGGCTACAGCAAGGCTGAGGCGACCGCAAAGGTCGAGGTCGGAACGGGCGTGGTCATCGATGCCGCAGGCGATGTCTCGCTTCAATCCGATGCGTCCGCTACGGCGAGCGCCACGGCGCGCACGTCCCAGAATCTGGGCGTCGGGGCCTCCAACCGCAACAACATCGCGGTTTCCCTTGCCATCGCGAAATCAGACACCACGTCTCATGCAACCGTGGCCGAGGGATCCTCTGTCACTGCAGGCGGTACGATCGCCGTTCACGCCCGGGGACAGAGCACGAACGTCGCCAGCGCCGAAACAGGCACCTATGATGACGGGCTGGCAGGTGTCGCCGTCGGGCTGGGGTTCTCCGATGCGGATATCCTGGCCAGGGTGGGCGGGACCCTGATGTCACAAGGCGTGCTGCCTGCCTTCAGTCCCGTCTCGGCCGTGACGGATGGGGCCTTTGATCTCGGTGTCGATCACGGGTTGATCACGGGCCAGCAGGTGAGATACGATAACGGTGGGGGAGCCGGCATCGGCGGGCTCGAACACAGGTCTTCCCGTGTTCGAG
>JBASVF010000033.1:0-9634 GCA_049275795.1 Desulfomonilia bacterium | reverse complement strand
GATGGACCTCCACCCGGTGATGGTCCTGTTCTTGATGGCCCTGGCCGTGATAAGCAGCTGCGGCGCGTGGCAGATGCTGAAGACCGGCTTGCCGCTCTCCACGAACCGGCCGGCAAAGGTGACGGCCTCTTCGTGGGCTCTGAGCATATCCGGCGAGTATCCACCGGGGATGAAGAGGGCGTCGAAGTCGTCCGGAGAGACCTCGGTGACCGCCTGGTCGATCTTCACCCTGGCCCCGCCTTTCTTCCCGGTGATCTCCTTGCCTTTCTTGAGCCCCACATGGATGAGCTGGTGCCCCTTTTCCCTGAATGCGTCGGCCGGGCGGGTATACTCGACATCTTCGAACATGTCGTCCATGAGAACGGCTATGCGTGCCATGTCGCATCCTCCTTTCCCTGCCGGCCGCCGGGATCTCCTGTCCTGCGAGCCGGCATCCCGTCGGCAAGGCCGGCAAGGTCGAAGCACAATGATCCAAGATGCGTGCCACGGGGCGGAAGGTCAGGGATTCAGGGGAAACCGCCCGGGACAACGGGATGGGTCTTGAACCGATAACCGACCTTTGCCTGCAAGCGGTGTTTTCCCATGCAGGACAGGAGTCTTCCCAGGCGGGAAATCACCGTACACTTGGCCGGCAGGCGGGAGGAGGGGAGGGCCGCAGCAGAAAGCCTTGCTACTCCATGAGCTTCTTGAGCCCGATGATGCTGATGAGACCGGTTCCGAGCAGGAGCATCGTCCCGGGCTCGGGCACCGGGGCCCGGGGAGCGGTGCCACGGGGTTCGCCGTCCCGGCCGAAATCCTGGAAACGTAGGTACCAGTCGAGGAGATCACCGGGTGGGACGGTGAATACCAGCATGATCTGAGCAGCGGCCTCGAAGGGACTGCTCGTGGTTCCACCCGGGGCGCCGGGATCGACGAGCCCGGCGCCAAAACTCCGGTCCGTGCGCAGGACCAGGTCGAAGCGCTGCCCGCCGGTTCCCGCCGGAGCGCTTCCGGCTGATGTTCTCCATCCAGGGGATATGCCGGTGAGATGCCTTGATTCCTGCCCTAGTATGAATGCCCATGCCGGGAGGCGGAGATCGGTCGGGCCGGCGCTCTCCGCGGCATCGAATCCCAGGCCCGCGATGGCTGGAGAAACGGGGTTTCCCTCGCCGGCGAGAAGGCTTGAGGTGTTATCCCGCAAGCTCGTGGCCGAGCCCCCGGATACCGCAGGATCGATCGATGCGCCCGCAGATGCGCGATGCCCGCCAGGCCCGGTGTGGACGAGGGGGGACCCGATCGGGTACCCGAATGCAGGAACGCATACGAAGAGAGCGGTCAGGATCATGCCTGTCGTGATGCAGCCGGTTTTCATCGTGAGCTCCTCAGATTAGGTAAAGCTGCCTCCGGGCAGAAAGGATGCCGCAAAGAAACGGAGTGTCACCGGGAACATACAGGGAATTCCCCGAGATCTGGGGGAAGAACAGAAGACACCTTCTCTTGTTGCGGTACAAGAAAGCACATGGCAGCTCATCAGCGCTCCTTCTTTCGGATCTGCTCGACCTTGTCCCAGAAGTCACGGGCCTTCCTGCTCAGGGGCCGCTCCAGGGGGCGGGGCTTGTGCATGCCTGCCAGGGCGATGCCCGCTTCGCCCAGGATTGCACCCACCTCTGCCTGGTCGCTGCTCAGGCAGGCAAGCGCGATAGCGGAGCAGGGGGCGTACATGAGCTCGGCCGGCTTGGCGACCGGGCTGAAGTCGATGTCCGTCTCATCGAGCCGCTCGAGGGCATGAACGGCGTCCTCGCGGTCCGGAAAGGTAAACACGGTCACGTCGCGGTCCCTGGATGCGCGGGTAAAGGACCTGGCTCTCGCCGCCGCTCTTTCCAGGGCTTCGACGGTGCGCCTGACCTCTCTCTCCTTGTTCTCCCACCCGAAGCTCACTCGAACGGTGCCCGCAGCATGCTCCGGGTCCAAGCCCAGGGCGGCCAGGGCGGGGGAGGGTCCACCGCTGGTCGAGCGGGGAGAGACCACGATGTCGAGCGCATCGAGGTAGGCCGCAAGGGCATCCGCACGGACGCCTTCAAAGGAGAGGCTCGATATGTGGGGCAGCCTCTCGACCCCCGAACCGTTTACCCGCACCCCGGTGATCCGTGTGGTTACCTGCTGCTCCAGGGACTCTCTGAGCGAGGTGACGAGCACCGAGTTGCTCTCCAGGTGTTGGAGCGCGATGCTGCATGCCAGTCCGAAGCCTGCGATGCAGGCCACGTTCTGCGTGCCGGGCCTCAGTCCCCGCTCCTGGCCCGATCCGAAGATCACGGGATCGATCTCGGTTCCCGAGCGGATGTAGAGCGCACCCGCGCCCTTGGGGCCGTAGAGCTTGTGGGAGGAGATGGTCGCCAGGTCCGCCTGGAGCGTATCCATGTCGAGGCGCACCCTGCCCGCGCTCTGCACCGCATCGCAGTGGAAGAGGATGCCCCGTTCACGGGCCATGGCCCCGATCTCCTCCACCGGCTGGATGGCGCCGGTCTCCTGGTTGGCGTGCTGGACGCTCACGAGGATGGTGTCATCGCGCAGGGACTGACGCACCCGTTCGGGATCGACCCGGCCCGAGTTATCGACCTCGACCCGGCTCACCTCGAAACCCCGGGTTTCCAGGTGCCTGAAGATGTTCAGGACCGAGGCGTGTTCGGCAGCGGAGACGACGAGATGCCTGCCCCTGTTGCGGCCCGCGGAGACTGCGCCCAGGACGGCGAGGTTGTTCGCCTCGGTTGCCCCGCTGGTGAAGATGATCTCGCCGGGCTTGGCGCCCAGCAGCGCCGCGACCCGCTGACGCGCCTCCTCCAGGGCGTTTCTTGCCTTGATGCCGCCGCTGGTAAGGAGCGACGGGATTCCGAAGTGGTTGCCGAAGAAGGGCAGCATGAGCCCGACCACGTCGGGGTGTGCAGGCGTGGTGGATGCGTGGTCGAGGAAGATGCCGTGTTCGTGCGACATGCGAGGCCGTTCGTGTCAGGAAGCGAGCTTCTTGGCGAGCTCGGCGACCCTCCGGCCGAGCTTCCGGGCATTCTCCTTGGCGGCGGCGTCAGGACTGCCGATGCACGCCACACCGTAATGGCCGGATGCGTCCATGGGATCTCCGGCGATGATCATGCCGTAGATGAGCATAGCCTGGATGATACTCAGCAGGGTGGTCTCCTTGCCGCCCGAAGGGCCTCCGCCGGTGGCAAAGGCCGCGCCGATCTTGTTCTCCATCTTTTTCCTGACGTTCACGAACTCGTCGAAGACCCGCTTCAGTTCGGACGCCATGCCCCCGAAGTATACCGGTGACCCGGCGATGAGGGCGCTGCATCCGACAAAGTCTTCCTTGGTGACCTCTGAAGTGCTCTTCAGCAGGCATTGCGCGCCGTCTACCGCACAAACCCCCTCGGCGACGGCCTCGGCAAGTTTCAGGGTGTTTCCGCTCCTGGAGTAATACAGCACGAGAACATTCATGGCGTCTCCTTCCGCGAATCGCTATGAATCTTAAGATAGTGGGTTGCCCTGGCATGTTCAAGGATTTTTTCCAACAACCGGGGCGGGTAGCGGACTGGATTCCCTCATACTTTGCCTATCTCCATGCGGGAGGCCCGTCCCTGTGCAGGCGGGGCTGACAGGCCCGGTCCTCTGCCGGCCGCATTCCCGTCGCGGCCCATCCCTGCACAGGAGGGGCCGGCGTCATGACTCTGCACCCGCTGCGGCACGCCTGCAGGTACGGCCTTTGCCGGCAAGGCGAACCCCGGCATTCGATCACCTCTGGTTGCAGAGAACCTCGCATCAACAATCCCCTTTCCTTGTGGCCGGGCGGCTTGAACCACAGGCAGGGGCCCTATTTGGAATGTCAGCCGTCCGGAGGTGCTTTTTGTACCGGGAAAATCGTGGTATATAGGGCTTGGGCATTACAAAGAGGGTTGTGGTCGTTGATATGGCGGGCTTCAGGCTCTACACGGGAAACAGGCTCGAGCTCCTTGCAAGCAGGCTGGCTCGAGTGCTCGAAGAGCCGCTCTCCTCGCCCCTTGAGCAGGAGATCATCGTGGTCCAGAGCAGGGGCATGGCCCGCTGGCTCTCCATGCAGCTCGCGTCAAAGCACGGGGTATGTGCGAACTGCGCCTTTCCCTTTCCCAACCGGGTGCTCTCCGAGCTCTTCAAACGCACGATTCCCGGTGTGGAAGCGTCCGGGATCTTCGAGACCGATGCCATGGCCTTCAGGATCATGGACGTGCTGCCGGGGCTCCTGGATGAGCCCGGTTTCGAAGCCCTGAAGAGGTATCTCGAGGACGACCCCGCTGGAGTGAAGCTCTTCCAGCTGGGGACGAGCCTCTCGGAGCTCTACAGGAGCTATCTCATCTACCGGCCCGAGATGATTCTCGGCTGGCAGGAAGGGAGGTTGAGCCAGCCCGAGAGCCTCTCGATGCTCGAGACCTGGCAGTGCACCCTGTGGCGCCGGGCATGCGGGGACCAGGGGCACGGGCACCTGGCATCCCTGCGGGAGAGGTTCTTTGAGGCCCTTGAGAAGGCGAAACCGGAGAACCTGCCCGAGAGGATATCGCTCTTTGGCGTCTCGTTCCTGCCCCGGTTCCACCTGGAGGTCTTCCACGCGCTGTCGAAGCACGTTCCCGTCCACGTGTTCGCGCTCAATCCCTGCAGGCAGTACTGGGGAGATATCCGCTCGGAGAGGGAGATCGCCGCCATCGAGGAGAGGACGGGTCGCAGCGGGGATGAGCTCCACCTGGAAGAGGGCAACGCCATCCTGGCGGCCATGGGCCGCTCCGGCAGGGATTTCTTCGACACCCTCCAGGATCTCGAGATCGAGGAAGAGGAGCTCTTCGAGGACATCGCCGGCACCAGCCTGCTCGAGAGCATCCAGGCCGATATCCTCGATCTGCGAGGCACACCCGCGATGCCGATGCCTGCGGAACTCGCCACGGATGTTTCCCTGCAGATCCACTCGTGCCACAGCGCCATGCGCGAGGTGGAGGTGCTCAGGGACAACCTGCTAAACCTGCTGGAAGGTAACCGGAAGCTCAGGCCCGAGGATATTGTGGTCATGGCCCCGGACATCCGGGAATATGCGCCGCTCATCCACGCGGTTTTCGATGTGCCGCGCACGAGTCCCCTGTACCTGCCCTACACAGTTGCGGACATGCCCCCGAAGGACCAGGGCCTCCTGGTGAACGCCCTGCTTCATATCCTCGAGCTGAGCGCGGGAAGGTTCGAGGCTAGCAGGGTGGTATCAATGCTCGAGTGCGAGCCGGTGCGCAGGCGGTTCGGGCTCAAGGAGTCCGACCTTGACACGATCCTTGCGTGGATCCGGGAGAGCGGAATCAGGTGGGGCTTAGACGGCAGATGGAAGGTCGAGAAGGGGGTTCCGGGAGCGCACGAGAACACCTGGAGCTTCGGCATGGACAGGCTGCTCCTGGGATATGCCATGACGCCCGAGGACGGAAGCGGCTTCCGTTCGATCCTGCCATGCGATGGGGTGGAGGGAGACCGGTTTGCGGTGCTGGGCGCTTTCACGGACTTCGTCACCACCCTCATCGAGCGGGTGGGATCGCTTAAGAAAAAGAGGACGGCAGGGCTCTGGGCCGAAACGCTCGACTCGGTGCTCGATGAGTTCTTCGAGCCGGATGAGTCGCTGGCCGCGCAGATGCAGACCCTGCGCGCCTGCTTTGAGCGCCTGGCCGATATCGAGCAGTGCACCGGGCTCGTGAGTGAATTAAGCTGCGAGGTGATCAGGGCGTACCTGAGAAAGGCCCTGGGAGAGCCGGAAGAGGGCGCAGCCTATCTCTCTGGGGGCGTCACCTTCTGCACCGCCACGGCCATGCGGAGCGTGCCGTTCAAGGTGGTGTGCCTGCTCGGCATGAACCACGCCGCCTTCCCCCGGCAGCAGCGCGCCCGGGGATTCGATCTCGTCGGACGAAGGCCCCGTCCTGGAGACCGGAATCTCAGGGACGAGGACCTCTACCTCTTCCTTGAGTCCCTCCTCTCGGCTCGCTCGGTGTTCTACCTGAGCTACGTGGGCCAGAGCATCGAGGACAACTCGCCCATTCCCCCGTCGGTAGCTGTGAGCATTCTCCTGGACTACCTCGAGACCGCTCCGGGCATGGAGAAGGACGGAGTTCTCCAGAGCTCCGTTGTGAGGAGACACTGCCTTCAGGCCTTCAACCCCGCGTACTTCTCCGGCAGGGGAAGGCTCTTCAGCTATTCGCGGGAGAACGCGGCGGCAGCGGCTGTCCTGGCTCGGAGAGACGTGCACGAGCGGGTATTCGTGCGGGAGAGGCTCCCCGACCCGCCCGACGAGTGGAGGAGCGTGGATATCGGGTCCCTGTGCAGGTTCTACCGCAATCCCTCGAAGTTTCTCCTCGAGAAAAGGCTTTCCATGAGCATCTCGGACGGCTCGTTCTCCCTGGACGACTGCGAGCCCCTGGAGCTCAGCGAGCTCGAGAAGTACACCCTGAGGAAGAGTCATGCCGAGTGCCTCCTGGCAGGCCGGGACCCCGGGTTTTCCTGCCGCCTCATGCGGATGAGCGGCCTCCTGCCGCATGGGGCCAAGGGGGATGTCATCTTTTCCCGGATTCATCGCGAAACCGAGGAGTTCGTACGGAGCGTGAGGGCCCGGGTGCAGGAAGCCGGGCCGATCCGCCGGGTCGTGGACCTGAGGCTCGGCCGGTTCAACCTCACCGGGTCCCTGTCCGTCTATCCGCCGGGCAGGGTCGTCCATCACCGTCCGGTCAGAAAGAAGGCCCGCGATCTCCTGGAGGGATGGATCGAGCACTTGGTCCTGTGCTCGATGCCCAAGGACGCCGGGCACGGGGGATGCTGCATCTTCCGTGACGGCGTGGTTGAGTTCATGCCCGTGGAGAACAGTCCGATGATCCTGGAGACGCTGCTGGAGTACTACTGGGAAGGGATCAGCCGCCCCCTGCCGTTCTTCCCGGAGACATCGAGGGAGTATGCGCTGCCGGGGAGCAAGAAGGAGAGGTCCCGCGAGGAGAGGCTCCAGAAAGCGCGCGAGAAATGGTTTGGCTCGTACAAAAGACCGGGTGAGGCCGAGGATCTTGCATACCGCATCTGCTTCCCGGGGCTCGATCCCCTGGGCCCGGAATTCGAAGAGGTCTCCCTGGACATATTCGAACCGCTCATCCACCACGAGAGGAGCTCCAAGCCATGAGGCCGCTCGATCTCATCCACGTGCCGCTCCATGGCGTGCAGCTCATCGAGGCCAGCGCCGGCACGGGCAAGACCTATACCATCGCCTCGCTCTACGTGAGACTCCTGCTCGAGATCCCGCTCCAGGTCCGGGAGATCCTCGTGGTCACCTTCACCGAGGCGGCCACGGACGAGCTCAAGACCCGCATCCGGAAGAAGCTCCACGAGGCGCTGAAGTGCTTCTCCTCGGGCTCGTGTGACGATCAGTTTCTCAAGGACCTCGCCGGGCGCTGCCCGGATAGGGCGGAGGCGATCCGGCGCCTCCAGGCCGCATTGAGGAGGTTCGACGAGGCCTCGATCCATACCATCCACGGGTTCTGCCAGAGGGTGCTGGGCGAGCTGCCCTTCGAGGCGGGATGCCTCTTCGAGCACGAGCTCGTGCCGGATCAGAGCGGGATCGTGCTGGAGGCCGCGGGTGACTTCATCCGCCTGCACTTCGGCGAGTCCATGCTGCCCGAGCTCGCCTTCCATGCCGCGCGCAGGGGCTACACCCTGGAGTTCTTCCTCAGGCTCTACCAGAGATTCAGGCCGGGTATCCGGGTCATCCCCCAAGCAGAGCTCCCCGAGCCGGATGGGATCATCGATGCATTCCGCCGGAGCTTTGCCAGGCTTGCCGAGCGCTGGAAAGAGGCGCGGGACGAGGTGGCGGGGATCCTGCAGGACTTCGAGGGGTTCAAACAGAACATCTACTCGCCCTCGATCCTCCGCCGCATGATCGACGCCATGGACACCTACGTCTCCTCGCCGGAGAGCGCCGTCGAGCTGTTCTCTGACTATGAACGGTTCACCCCCTGGAAGCTTCGGGCAGGGACCAAAGCGGATTTCGACCCGCCGGAGCATGATTTCTTCGAGCTGTGGGACACTCACCTCGAGCTCCATGGGAGGCTCCAGGAGTACCTGGAGAGCTGCCTCGTCCGGCTCAAGGTCGAGTTCTTACGGCACATGGAGGAGGCACTGCCGGCAAGGAAGGAGGCGTCGGGCGTGGTCTCCTTCGACGACCTGCTGCTCAAGGTGCGTGACGGCCTGAGATCCGAGCGGGGCGCCGATCTCGGGCAGAGCCTCAGGCAGCGGTACCGGGCGGCCCTGATCGACGAGTTCCAGGACACCGACCCGGTGCAGTACGAGATCTTCAGCTCGGTGTTCTCACGAGGGCCCCTCTTCCTCATCGGCGATCCCAAACAGGCCATCTACAGCTTCAGGGGCGCGGACATCTTCACCTACCTGAGGGCTGCGGCCGGGGTGAGCACCGAGGCCCGTCACACGCTCGGAAAGAACTTCAGGAGCGAGCCGGGGCTGGTCCGGGCCGTAAACCATCTGTTCGACACCCACGAGCCCTTTGTATTCGAAGAGATCGCCTTCTCTCCGGTAGAGCCTGCTCAGGACGCCGGGCGGCCCTTGCTCCACGAGCCCGGAAGGGCGCCTTTTGCCGTCTGGTGCGTCTCGGACGAACCTTCGGGCGGACTCGCGAAGGCAGATGCAGAGGCCCGGATCTACCGGGCGGTGGCCTGCGAGATCTCGCGGCTCATCGAGGCGGGATGCCGGGGCGAGATCCTGCTGGGGGATCGCCCCGTGGCAGCCGGGGACATGGCGGTGATCGTGAGAACGAACAGGCATGGCGGGCTCATGCGCGATGTCCTGGCCTCCTGCGGAATCCCCTGCGTGGTTTCCAGCCAGGAAGACCTCTTCGATACGGACGAGGCCCGCGAGATGGAGTTTTTGCTCCGCGCCATAGCCCAGCCGCATTCCGAGCCCCTTGTCCGCACCGCCCTGGCCGGGCCGATCCTGGGGCTCGACGCGCACGGGCTGGACCTCCTGGACAGGGACGAAGGCCTCCTCGAATGGTGGATCGAGCGGTTCAGACGCTACCACGATCTCTGGCAGACCGGCGGGTTCACGCGGATGTTCCGGAGGCTCCTGGACGAGGAGCATGTGCGTGAGCGGGTCCTGGGCCTGGCAGGAGGCGAGCGGATGCTGACGAACCTGCTGCACCTCTCCGAGGTGCTCGGCAGCATCGACATGGAGGAGAGGCCCGGCATGCGGGGGCTCGTGAAGTGGCTCAACCGGCGACGCGACCGGTCAGTGCCCAGGGGCCGGGAGCACCAGCTCAGGCTGGAGAGCGACGATGAGGCCGTAAAGGTCCTCACCGTGCACAAGAGCAAGGGGCTCGAGTTCCCGATCGTGTTCTGCCCGTTCCTGTGGGGCTCCTCCGATCATGAGGACGAAACCGACATCGTCTTCCACGATCCCGGCCGGGACCTCGAGGCCTTCCTGGATCTGGGCTCTCCCGGCTTGAAGGAGCACCTGGACCTGGCCTCGAGAGAGCTCGAGGCCGAGGAGATGAGGCTTTTGTACGTAGCGCTCACCCGGGCCAGGAATCGCTGCTACCTGGTGTGGAAAAGGCCGGGCAAGAAAGGGT
>JBASVF010000032.1:0-18290 GCA_049275795.1 Desulfomonilia bacterium | reverse complement strand
GTGCCAGTTGCCTGACCAGCAGCAGCTCCACCTTGCCGCCCGATTCCTTCCTGCCAAGAAGCCGCGCGGGTATGACCCGGGTATCGTTGAGGACCAGGAGATCGCCGGGCTTGAGGTACTCGTAGAGGTCCTCGAAGACGCGGTGGTGGATCTCCCCGGATGCCCTGTCCACGACCAGGAGGCGGTCTTCACCCCGTTCCCGGGGATACTGCGCAATGAGCTCTCCAGGCAGATGATACTGGTAGCGGGCGATATCCATGCCTTCACATCCCGCCTATGAGCCGTCCGAGGTACATGACCCCGAGCCCCGCGAAGGCGGCGATGAGCCCGATGATCTGGAGGGTTCTCTCCGGGACGTTCTCCAGGTACCGGGCAAGCTCCTTGACCTTGGAGGGGAAGGCAAGGTAGGGGATCGCCTCGATGACAAAGACCATGCCCAGTACGCTCAGGAAATATTCCATAATGCCGGCCTTATAGCGAAAATCATTTGGCCCAGTCAATCTGGAACCGCCTGCAGAAATCATCCGGCACCACGGGCGCTTCCAGCGTGCCGGTCATTCTCGAGGGCTCGGGCCCGTATACGGCTCGGTGTCCGCCTGTCCCCCTGCCCTTGCCGTATCTCAGGCAGATGGCAGCGGCGTTTTCGAGGTTCTCCGGAGTGACCCTGCCCCGTACGATGCACACCGGTCCTGGTACATCCGCTATCTTGAGGAAGACATTGCCCGGGAAGGTCATGGAGCTGAGCACCCGGTTCTCATTCTCGTCGCGCGAGACCACCAGGACGGTGTCCTTGTCGAGCGTGAACCTGCGCCCCGCGATGTCGAGCATGATATCGGCCCTGGTGGGCAGGTCTGGTTTGAGCCTCTCGTAGGTCGAGCGCACCTTCCTGCTTATCTGCTCGTCCGTCAGCAGGCATCCTCCCGCGGGCGACGGAATGTCCCCGGGGTCGATGCCGAAAGACTCGGCCAGATCCATCTGCTTCTTCCTTCCCCTTCCCGCTAGGTCGAGGTGCTGCTCGCGATTCACGAGCCCTGTCCGCTCCGGAAGCGTAGGCGGCAGGTGCTGCGCGCACAGGGGCCGAAGGAGGATGTCCTTGAGGCCCGATTCCTTTTCGATAATGTTCATGGTATCCCGCCGCTGCGACATGGGCCGCTGGCCGAGCACCTCCCCGGTGACCACGAACGAGGCTCCCAGATCCTTCAGCATTCCCCGGGCGGTTGCGAGCATCCTGATCTTGCAGTCGATGCAGGGATTGAGGTGCTTGCCGAACCCGTGCCTGGGGCTGGCCACCACCTCGATGATCTCCCGGGTGAAATCGTAGGGCTGCACGCGGATTCCGTAGGCCCTCTCGTGGAACTCCAGGCACCTGCTCGTATCCGTGAGCAGGTCATGGCCGAAGAACGGAGTGCAGAAGGAGATGGCGGCCACCTCAAACCCCTGCTCCTGCATGATCTTCACCGCAAGGATACTGTCGAGCCCTCCCGAGTAGAGGGCTATGCATTTCTTCTCCATCCATTCGCCTTTCTGTTGAAGCTGTTCTCTCACCGGCCTCCCGGCGTGAGTAACCCCCGAGGATCAAGACGCTCGGGTGCCGGATGCGCCGCAGCCGGACCAAACGTGCCCTTTTTCAAGCCTGGTCCGATTCGACGCACCGTGAGAATTTTCATACCATACATGACCATGAGATGGAGACAATACCTTTTTCGAGATGATCGTCCCGCGGGAGTGTGGACGATCCTTTTTGAACATTGCCGAGTGCCTGGATCAGGGGGGGGGCTTGAAAAGAAAATTGTCTATACCCCATTTCCATGGGGTATAGACAACCATATTGGCGGGAGCGACGAGACTTGAACTCGCGACCTCCGGCGTGACAGGCCGGCGTTATAACCGATCTTAACTACGCCCCCTTACTTCCCATCGAATGGTAGGCGGAACAGGGATTGAACCTGTGACCTTCGGCTTGTAAGGCCGACGCTCTCCCAACTGAGCTACCCGCCCTGGAGTCTTCGATTTCGTGCTACTTGTTGACGATCTCTTTGAAAGCCTTTCCAGGCCTGAAGCGAGGAGCCTTGGATGCCTTGATCTTGATGGCCGCCCGTGTCCTGGGATTGACGCCTGTGCGCTCAGCCCTCTTGGCCACGTCAAAGGTGCCGAACCCAACCAATGTTACCTTGTCGCCCTTCTTCAGCGCTTCCTGGATAGCGCCGGTGGTTGCGTTGATTGCCTTCTCTGCTGCTGCCTTGGGGATCCCAGCCTTGTTTGCCACAACTGATATCAATTCTGTCTTGGTCAAAGCATACCTCCTATAAATGATTAGTTTCTCCCATGCCCAAACGTGGGCTTGAAGGTATCAGCATTTGAAATGCCTGTCAATAGCTCAATTCAGGGCATATGCGATTATCTCGTCCATATGTTCGACCATGTGGACGTTCAAGCCCTTCAGAATCTCCCTCGGGGTGTCCTTGAGATCCTTCTCGTTCTCGAGCGGGATGAGAACCTCTTTCATCCCGGCCTCTTTCGCGGCCAGGAGCTTTTCCTTGAGACCCCCGACAGGCAGCACACGCCCTCCCAGGGTCAACTCCCCGGTCATCGCCACCTTTCCCCGTACCGAGCGCTTGGTGAGCGCGGACACGATGGAGGTCGCCATGGTGATGCCAGCGGACGGTCCGTCCTTGGGTACCGCGCCCTCGGGGACATGGACGTGTATGTCGAGCTTGTCGTAGAAATCTGCGTCGAGACCAAAGTCCCCTGCCCTCGAGCGGACATAGCTCATGCCGGCCTGGGCCGATTCCTGCATGACCTCGCCGAGCTTTCCGGTGAGCAGGAGCTTGCCCTTGCCGGGCATCACGGTGGTCTCCACGGTCAGGAGGGTGCCCCCGACCTCGGTCCAGGCCAGCCCGTTCACCAGGCCCACGCTGTCTCCCGTATTGCCGCGCGCCTTGCGGTAGCGGGGGACCCCGAGAAACTCGTAGACCCTGGCGGGGGTTATCCGGCTCCTGCCCGGCTCTTTCCGGGAAACGATCTCCTTGACCACCTTCCTCAGGATCGACGAGATCTCCTTCTCAAGGTTTCTCACTCCCGCTTCCCGGGTGTACTGGTGGATGATGGTACCGATCGCCTTGTCGGTGAAGCAGATCTTCCTTCCTTCGAGCCCGTGAAGGCGGATCTGCTTGGGAATGAGGTAATCCCGGGCGATCGAATGCTTTTCGTGGGAGGTGTAGCCCTCGATCCTGATGACCTCCATCCGGTCCATGAGCGGCGCCGGGATGGAGTAGGAGGTGTTTGCGGTGGTGATGAACATCACCCTGGACATGTCGTACTCGATATCCAGGTAGTGATCGCAGAATGCGCTGTTCTGCTCCGGGTCCAGGACCTCCAGCAGCGCCGCGGAGGGGTCACCCCTGAAATCGACGCTCATCTTGTCGACCTCGTCCAGGAGAAAGACCGGGTTCGAGGTCCCTGCCTGCCTGAGCCCCTGCACGATCTTGCCGGGCATCGCGCCGATGTAGGTTCGCCGGTGGCCCTTGATCTCGGCCTCGTCCCTCACTCCACCCAGGGAAACCCTGACGAACTTCCTGCCGGTGGCTCGGGCTATGGATCTGCCCAGGGAGGTCTTGCCCACGCCGGGCGGCCCCACGAGGCACAGGATCGGGCCCTTCATGGACCCCACGAGCTGCTGGACCGCCAGATACTCCAGGATGCGCTCCTTGACCTTGTCGAGCCCGAAATGGTCGTGGTCCAGGATCTCCTGGGCCAGGGCGATGTCCGTCTTGTCCTCGGACACCTCGTCCCAGGGCAGGGCCAGGATCCAGTCCACGTAGTTCCTGATCACCGTGGCCTCCGCGCTCATGGGGGGCATCATGCGCAGCCGCCTGATCTCGCCCATGGCCTTGTCCCTGGCATGCCGGGGCATGTTCTTGGCGCGGAGCTGCCTCTCCAGGGAGGCAACCTCGTCGTCCATGGACTCCATGGCCATCTTCTGCGCCTGCTCCTGCTGGAAGCTTCTGCGCGGGGCCTTGCTGCGCTGGCTTACCTGCTCCCTGAGATGAGTCTGGATCCGGGCAATGTCGAGCTCACCCTGGATGAGTTCATAGACCCTGCTCAGGCGCGCATCGACACTGGTTTCCTCGAGCATCTCCTGCTTCTGCTCGGTTTTGATGTCGAGGTAGGAAACGACGATATCGGAGACGAATCCCGCATCTTGCTGAGAGCGGATCCTGTCGAGCATTTCGGAGTGGATGTCGACATTGTACGACTCGCAGTACTCCTCGAACGACTCTACGACCAGGCGCCTCAGGGCCTCCACCTGCCTGTTCTCGAGAACGACATCCGCCATGGGCTGCGCCTCGGCGAGGAGCATGTCGTCGTGCCTGATGATCCTGGTGATTGCCTGCCTGGATTTTCCCTCGATGAAGACCTTGAGCGCCCCATCCGGGAGTTCGATGAGCTGCAGGATATGGGCCCTCACGCCCATCCTGTGGATATCCTGCTCAGAGGCAACCTGGGTGCCCGGATTCCTCCGGCAGCACACCAGGATGTCCTCCTTGGTCTCGAAGCTCACGCTCACCCAGGATGCGGTCTTCTCGTTCTCGATGAGCAGCGGGATGATCGTGTGGGGGAATACGACGATGTCGCTGAGCGTAAGAAGAGGATATACGTTTTCTGAAACCGCGGCTCTCATGGCCTATGCCTGAGAGGTTTTCCTCTCATAGACGATCATCGGGGCCTTTCCGCTGAGCACGACATCCTGGCCGATGATGCACTCCTTGACGCCCTCCATGTCGGGAATCTCGTACATGATGTCGAGCATGATGTTCTCCATGATGGACCGCAGGCCCCGGGCTCCGGACTTACGCTTCATGGCCTCCTCGGCGATGGCCTTGAGCGCGTCCTTGCTGAAGCTCAGGTCCACGCCCTCCATCTTCATGAGCGCCTGGTACTGCTTGACCAGGGCGTTCTTGGGCTCGGTGAGGATGGCGATGAGCGCTTCCTCGTCCAGCTCCGTGAGGGTCGAGACGATGGGCACCCGCCCGACGAACTCCGGAATCAGGCCGAACTTGATCAGGTCCTCGGGCTGCACGTTCCGAAGGATCGCGCCGATATCCCGCTCCTGCTTGCTCTTGATCTCGGCGACGAAACCGATGGTCTTCTTGTCGAGGCGCTGGGATATGATCTTGTCCAGTCCCACAAACGCGCCGCCGCAGATGAACAGGATGTTGGAGGTGTCGATCTGGATGAACTCCTGTTGAGGGTGCTTCCTGCCGCCCTTGGGGGGAATGGATGCGATGGTCCCCTCGATAAGCTTCAGCAGCGCCTGCTGGACGCCCTCGCCCGAAACGTCCCGGGTGATGGAAGGGTTGTCGCCCCGGGAGGCGATCTTGTCGATCTCGTCGATGTAGACGATCCCCTTCTGTGTCCGCTCCACATCGTAATCGGCGTTCTGCAGGAGGTTGACGATGATGTTCTCCACGTCCTCTCCCACGTATCCCGCCTCGGTCAGGGTAGTTGCGTCGGCGATGGTGAACGGCACGTCGAGGATCTTGGCCAGGGTCTGGGCAAGCAGTGTCTTGCCCGAGCCCGTGGGACCGATGAGCATTATGTTGCTCTTGTTGATCTCCACGCCGCTGACGTTCTGGTTGGACTCGATACGCTTGTAGTGGTTGTGAACCGCGACGGAAAGGATCCTCTTGGCGTATTCCTGCCCGATGACGCACTCGTCGAGAATCTCCTTTATCTCTGAAGGCTTGGGTATGCTGGACGAGGCACTGAAATGCCGGTACTCGCCCTCTTCCTCGGCGAGGATCTCATTGCACAGGGCAATGCACTCGTCGCAGATATACACGTCGGGTCCTGCAATGAGCTTCCTCACCTCTTCCTGCGATTTCCCGCAGAAGGAGCAGCGCAATCCAGGCCGATAGTGGTCATTTATTTTCGGCATTGATGCTCTCCTCTTGTTTGTCTCTCGAGGGTCTCTTGAAAATTACGTGGTCCGTTATGCCATAAGTCACAGCATCCTGGGCAGTCATGAAGAAGTCCCTGTCCGTGTCCTTGGCTATCTTCTCTATCGGCTGCCCGGTATGGTGAGATAAAATATTGTTGAGTTCGTCCTTGATCCGCAGCATCTCCTTGGCCTGGATGCTTACGTCCGTGACCTGCCCCTGGACGCCGCCCAGGGGCTGGTGGATCATGATCCGGGAATGGGGAAGCGCATAGCGCATCCCCGGAGTGCCTGCGGCAAGGAGTATGGCTGCCATGGAGGCCGCCTGCCCGACGCAGATGGTGCTCACGTTCGGCCTGATGTACTGCATGGTGTCGTACACGGCCATTCCCGCGGTCACCGACCCGCCCGGGGAATTGATGTAGAAGTAGATGTCCTTGTCGGGATCTTCTGACTCCAGGAAAAGAAACTGGGCTACGAGCAGGTTCGCGACGTCGTCATTGATATCGTTGCTCAGCATGATGATCCTGTCCTTGAGCAACCGGGAGTAAATATCGTACGACCGTTCACCCCGGTTCGTCTGCTCAACTACGATCGGCACCAGCGTCATCGCTGTTCTCCTCTTTGTTTGCAGCGTCCTCGACCTGGGCGACTTCTTCGACCTGCGAGTTGTCTATAATGTAATTATATACCTTCTTCTCGACAACACCAAACTCGAGTTCCTCGATGCCCCCCCGCTCCTCCATGCCGGCGCGCACTATCTCCGGTGTCATGTTATAGCGTTCGGCGATCGACTTGATCTCCTGCTCGATCTCCTCCGGTTCGGCGGTGAGGTTCAGCTCTTTTGCGATGGCCTCGAGAATGAGCGAGACTCTCACCAGGTTCTCGGCCGAGGCAAGGGTCTCTTCCTGGAGGCTCTGGGTGTCGGGATAGATGTCCTCCATCTTGAACCCCTGCGCCGAGAGCCGCTCGGACATGCCCCGGATCATCATGGCAGCCTGGACTCGGATCATGGAATCCGGCACCTCGAATGGATTTTCCTTGACGAGCTGCTCCCGTATCTGCCGCTCCAGAAAGTTCCTGGAATCGTCTTCGAGACGCGCCGTGAGGTCCCGGGCGATGATCTCCTTGAGCTCCTCGAGGCTGTTCACATCGGAGCGGGCCTTCTTGGCGAACTCGTCATCGAGCTCGGGCAACTCTCGCTTCTTCACGGAGCCGAGCTTGACCTTTACCTGAACACTCTTGCCGCGAACCTCTTCGAGAAAGTGGTTCTCCGGGAAATCGATGCTCAGCTCCTTCTCGTCACCCGCCTTCATGCCCAGGACCGCCTGCTCAAGGCCTGGAAAGGCGCTGCGGACGCCGGCTTCCACCGTCATCTTCGAACGGTTGAGGTTGGGATGCTCCTCGGAGGAAACCTCCACGATGGCATAATCCCGCTCCTGTACCACGTGCTCCGGGTCGGTGACGTCGCTGATCGTCGCATAGGTTTCCTGAAGCCGCGTCAGAACATCTTGGATGTTCTTCTCCTCCACCGCGATCTTGGGCTTCTTGAGAGAGAAGCCGGTATACTTCTCGGGTTTGACCACGGGCTTCACGTCGAACTTGGCGGTAAAGGTGAAATCCTCGTCCTCCTTCGGGGCCTCGTTGGTAATCTCCGGCAAGGAGACGACGAAGAGCTCCTGCTCCTTGGCCGCCTGCTCGAATTTATCGTGGACCAGCTTCTTGGAAAGCTCGTTCTGGATATAATCCGCGTAGTACATCTTGATGATGTGCCGGGGAGCCTTGCCCTTGCGGAAACCCCTGATGGTGACGCTCTGAGAAATATCCCGGTATATGTCGTCGGTTACGGCATTGACCTCCTGCTTCGGAACCACGACCTTCATCTCTTTCCTGGTGCTGCCCACGTCTGTGATCTCAACCTTCATTGTGTTTCCTTTCTGTGTTCACGTCAGTATGCTTCATTTCATCATGTAAACGGGTTAAAGGTCAATCGCTTTTTGGGAGCTCGAGGGCGCTGAAAACCTTCTCCATAGCCGGTGTGTAGACGCCCTGCCGGGCGAATATGAAGAAGGGCCTGCACACGCGGAGCTCCCTTCCCCCGCCCTTGAGCCCGCTCACCAGGCATACCTCCGCTTCCGATTCGGGCGTTGAATGCACGAACACGATCCTCTTGGGCTCGATGCCGCTCAATCGCATGGCTACGATCAGGTCGGGCATCCGCCATGCGGGATAGACCGCATAGAACCGTCCCTGGGGCTTCAGCAGCTCGCGCGAACTCTCCATGAGCGTATCGAGATCTAGGGCGATCTCGTGCCGGGCCAGTGCCTTCCCGCGCCCGAGGCTGATCCTGCCGGTGCTCAGGGGCCGGTAGGGAGGGTTGGTCACCACGGCGTCGAAGCTCCCCTCCCGGTACCTCCTGATGTCCTCGCATACGATCCTCACCCGGTCCTTGAGGCCGGCGAGCTCCACGGACCGCACCGACATCTCGGCCATGTCCGGTTGGATCTCCACCCCGGTCACCAGCAGGCCCTTGACGGCCGCAAGCAGGATGGAAACCACGCCCGAGCCCGACCCGATATCGATCACCCTCGATCCCGGGATCTCGTCGACAAAGGCGGCCAGCAGGTAAGCGTCCAAGGAGTAACGGTAGCCCTTCTTTTTCTGGAGCACGCTCACCCCCCCGCAGGCGAGCGAATCGAGGGTTTCGTCTTCCTTCTTCAAAAGCATGCAGGGATCGATGGTCATCTCGTCTTCCATGGTACCATGCGCCACGATGGAACGGCGCCAGGGGCAGCCGTTACAGACAGGATCACCGGACCCTGCCCATGAGATACTCTTCTTTTGATGCATCCCCCCTCGAGGAGATTCATCCCCCGGCTGCAAGGCCGGTCTTCTCAGGCCAGGAGGTCCTCGAACAGCGAGGGCGCGATTCCCATGACATGGTTGAACATCAGGTAGGCAAGCCGCCTGATCTCCCACTCGGCCGACTTGTCGAGCCTGAGCTCGAAGAAATGCCTCAGGGACCGGGCGTTGACGTAGACGTACGCCGCCGTGGCCCACCCCACGGGCATGAGACGCCTGAGCTCCTGGTTCCTCACGCCCATCGCCTTGAGCTCTTCGTAGACCTCCATGGCGTGCCGGTGCTCCCGGTCATAGGCCTGGTAGGCCGTCCTGACCGCATCCTCGGAATCCAGGTACTCCAGTGCCGGGTATACGAAGCTGTTCTTGCTAGCCTTGACATACCGGGTCGACCGGAAGGTCCAGCCGATGCCGATCCGGTGCCGGGTCCACTGGCCCGCCAGGGACTTCGACACCCCGGTCACGTAGTACACGAACTGCACGGCTTCCAGGCAGGTGAGGTGCTTCCAGGAGATGAGCTTCCGGTTCAGGCGCAGGTCGTCCTCGTGGGTGCCCTCAGACTCGTGGCTCTGCCGCGCGGTGTAGGCAGGCAGCGTCTCGGTGGTGACTCCCAGCGAGCTCATTTCCTCGGTCGGTGTGGTCATACCGATGAGCTTTACGGCCGGCTCCTCGTTCCTGAAAAGATCCTTCCTCAGCTCCTTCCACCTCTCGATGTGGGCGTATTCCTCGGCAAAATACTTCAAAACGGTCTCTCCTCCTCTCCATTCGTAGACACGCGGTCGCCCTGCCAGACTCCGCGGTAGGGCACGGCCTGGCCGTCGATGGGGAAGAACGCGATGCACAGGATGCGGAAGCCCATCTGGATCTCCACCTCGGATACGCCCTGGTGCTTCATGCCGACCGTGAGCCTCCCCTGGTAATTCGGGGAGATGAACGCGGTCTCGAGCGGTATCCCGGACCGGATGAGCGTGGTCCGGGGCCTGATGTAGGCGAACATGCCGCGGGGCAGGTTCACCTGCTCGACGGTCTGGAACAGCAGGTACTCGCCCCCGGAAACCCGGTAGACCCCTTCCGGCGACTCCGTGATATCCATGAGCTTCTCGATCCTGGGCGTTACCCTGCTGTCTCTCATGAGCCTTGCCCCGCCCACGGGACGGTAGATCGCCCCCAGCCTCAGGTCCACGGTCGTGCCCTCGATCTGCTCGATCTGGTCCCTGCCGAGATGCTCGATGAGCGGCTTTGTGGTAATCTCGCCGGTGCGGGCGTCCTCGACCTCCACCCCTTCCCTGATCATCCTGACGATCCTGTCCGCTCCCACCACCATGTTACAGTCTCCTCTTCGATGTGTCGCCCTCGAGAAATCCCATTGCGTACTGAGCGATTCCGTCGGCGAGCACGAGCTTCTCCACAGATATGTTGCCGGAGGCGAGCACCGAGCGCCAGTACCGGTCCCGCTCCGGGATGGGCGAGTCGTACGGGTGCTCGAAGATCACCCGGGTGATCCCGGACATGACGATGAGCTTGGCGCAGGTGATGCACGGCTCCAGCGTGCAGTAGATGCTCGCCCCCTCCAGGGAGACTCCTTTCTTGGCGGCCAGTGCGATTGCGTTGGCCTCGGCGTGGGCCGACCTGCACATATCGTATTTCACAGCCTCGGGCCACTCGAGCGAACGCCTGAAGCATTGCCCCTCGTCCATGCAGTGCGCCTGCCCCGGGAGCGAGCCGTTGTACCCGCTGGCCAGGACCTGCCGGTCCTTGACGACCACCGCCCCGGTCGGCCGCGACAGGCAGGTGGACCGCGAGGCCGTGAGCTTGGCGAGCATCATGAAGTATTCATCCCACGTAGGCCGTTTCACATCCATTGCCCTTTCTTCAAGAAAATCACTCAGCAGCAAAGGTCTCAAGGAGAAGCCCCATACTTTTCTCAAACAGCGCCTCCCCTCTGTGTGGGCACACCTTACCATATTCCTGGAAACTTAAAAACACCGTACATGGATCCCGCACATGCGTAAATCGGCCGGTTGCCTTGGAGAAGCCGCTCTGGTAAAAGCTGCTTTCATGGGTAATATCGCAGCGCTCTTCGATATGGACCATACCCTCACCTGGAAGAACTCCGGGCTCTCGTCCGTGAGGTTCGCCCGTAGGCTGGGCCTGGTTTCAGCCGGTCACCTGGCCAAGAGCACGGTAAAGATCATCCTGTACCGGCTATCCATGCTCGACATCGAAGAGTGGTACGACAGGAACGTGTCCATGCTCTCGGGCACGCCGATTGCCGATATCGAGCGCTTCTGTTACCTGTGGTTCGATGCGATGATGAAAAAGTCCATCTACCGGGAGGCCTTCGAGCTCGTCCTCAATCACCGTAAGTCGGGCCACCGGGTGGCGATCATCTCCAACTCACCGACCTTCTTCGTAGAGCCCGTGGCCTCGGCTTTGGGCATCAGCGACGTGATCTGCACCAGGGCGGAGATCGCAGACGGCGTGCTCACGGGAAAACTCATCAAGCCCCTGTGCTACGGTGAAGGCAAGCGGCGCTATGCGCTCGAGTGGGCGGAGCTCAACGGCATCGACCTCTCCCGCAGCTATTTCTATACCGATTCCTTCTTCGACCTGCCCCTGATGGAGACCGTGGGGCACCCCGTGGCGGCCAATCCGGACATGAAACTCAAGAAAGCCGCTATCGAGCGCGGCTGGCCGATCAGGCGCTTTGCCCGCGTGAGCGCTTTCTAGGCCCGGATGATCTCTCGGCCCCGCGGTTCCCGGGACAGCGTAGGATCCTTCCCGCCCCGGTGCACGAGCGTTCTTCGAGCATGCAGGACGGTGCAGGGCCCACATCCAGGAGCGCACCGGTGCCTCCCGGCCCCTCAGCCGGTAGAACAGGTACAAACCGGTTTCTTCAGGTTCAGGCCCTCGCCAGATCGGCCCGGATCAAGGAGGCCTCCTCAAGGTTTCCTGGCAAGGATCGAGCAGAACCTGTCGTCACGGAGGAGCCTGAAGCGCTTCACCTCCTCGATGGTGAGCCCCATGCCCTTGAGCATCGCCTGGTAATCGTAGACCGGGTGGAATGCGCTTCGAGCGGCAAACACGAAGAACAGGTTGGAAAGATACCAGTAGAGGCTCTGGATTGCCCGGGCCAGAGCCCCGCCCGACGGCGGGCAGAAGTCCCCTATCGCCAGGAACCCACCCGGGCGCACCAGGTCCACGAGGTGCTCCATGACCGCCATGACCATGGGCCGGGTGAAGATGTTGAGGAAGAAGTTGGCATAGACCAGATCGAAGGCGCCGGGGTTATCGTACTCGAGGATGTCCTTGTGAACGACCTCAACGGGATGGGGAAAACGCATGCCTGAGATCCTCCGGGAAAAGATATCCAGCATGGACTCCGACAGGTCCACCACGGTGACCCGGGCGCCCAGCTCCGCAGCCGCAATGGCATCCGTGCCCCGCCCTACCCCGGCGAAGAGCACCCGCCGGCCGGGGCCGATGCGATCGTGCATGGCGACCTTGCACCGGCCGATCCTGCCCGCGCTGTACACCAGGGCGAACAGGTCGTAGATCGGAGCGATGATTCGGTATTTATCCCTCATCCTCTTACCCTGTAATAAGGGTAAGAATCAGCCCCGGCCTTGAAGATCTCAAGGTCCAGGGTTGGGATTTGCGCACTGCCCGTGCCATGGGGGTTACCGCCCCGGTTCAACTGCGCCGTGTTTCCGGCAACCGCCGGTATCGGTCCCGGGGCAGCTCTTTCGGGCGATCGGCAGCAGTTGCGCGGCATGTCCGGATGCCTGCCCACTCCAGGCCCTCATGGGGTACGGGTGCACCTTCATGATAAAGGAGCACGGACCCGATCCCGGTATGTCCATATGGGGGCATTGTTGAGAGCGGGAGCCCCTCGATGCCGGGGCTCCCGCAGGTATTACGCTCTGGCTCTCAGCAGTCATCAGCGTCCCGAACCTTCTGCCTCGTGTCTGCCCCTGCCTGCCGCCCGGCGGCCATGTACCCTGGTCGTCCACAACGCCCGGAGCATGCCGCACCGACCTCGAGCCGTTTGCTCGTGAGAGCAGGGCCTTTGAGGGAGATGTGCCCCTCAGTACGCCTTCTCGAGCAGGGTGAGCGCCTCGTCTACGGTCATGTCCACCGGGTTGAAGATCAGGGCTCCGTCATTGACGGCCGCCTTGGCGATGAGCGGGAGCTTGTCCTCGGTCACCCCGGCGTCCCGGAGCCTGATCGGGAGCCCGCTCGACTTGTTGAGCCTGCTGAGCAGGTTCTTTATCAGGGAGATGGTTACCATTGCCTGTTCGCGGTCCTCGAGGTATTCGATGGAACCGCCCAGCATGCTGGAGATCTCGGCGATGTACTGGGGCACCTTGTCGATGTTGTACTCGAGCACGTGCGGAAGCAGGATCGCGTTGGCCATGCCGTGGGGCACGTGGCAAACACCTCCGCAGGCGTGCGCCAGGGCATGGACGGCCCCGACCATGGAATTGGAGAAGGCGATGCCGGCAAAGAGCGAGGCGTTCGCCATGCCGAGCCTCGCCTCCTCGTCCTTGCCGTTTTCCACGGCCCGGACCAGGTACTTGCGGACGAGCTCGATGGCGGCTCGCGCGAACACATCGTCGATGGGGTTCTTCTGCAGGCAGGTGTATGCCTCTACGGCGTGGGTGAGCGCATCCATGCCGGTGGCTGCGGTGAGCTTGGGCGGCACGGTCATGGTCATCCGCGAGTCGAGCAACGCCACCCTGGGATAGAGCTGGTCGGAGAGGAAGGACATCTTGACGTTCTTTTCCTCGTTGTAGATCACGGCCACCTTGGTCACCTCGGAACCGGTCCCCGAGGTGGTGGGCACCGCGATCATGGGGATGAGCTGCTTCTTGACGATCTCGTGGCCCTGGAGCTTGAGGATGTCGTCCGTGCCCTCGGTGATCACGATGTTGGCGCCCTTGGCCGTGTCGAGGGTGCTGCCCCCGCCCACGGCCAGGAAGCAGTCGCACTTCTCCTGCTGGAAGAGCTTGGCGAGCTTGTTGACGAGCCGGTTGCTGGAATCCGGCGGGGTCTCGTCGAAGATGTACCCGATCTCCTTGTCAGAGTCGGCAAAGGCCTCTTTCACGATATTGATGAGGCCGGCCCCGAGAACACCCTTGTCCGTCACGATCATGGCCCGTTTGCAGCCAAGGATGTCCATCTCATAGGGGATATTGGTGACTGCGCTGTGTCCGGAGAGTATCTTCACCGGGCAGAAGTACTGGTAGTAATTTGGTATCATGAGTCCCTCCTAGTTATATGATGTTATATCAGGTGTCTGATGATCGCCGGAACCAGGCCGATGTATACCTTGCCCTTGTTGAGGTAATCACCCAGGCCCATCCTGGGCATCCGCTTGAATATCCGCTTGACCATGAGGCCGGGCAGCAGGTAGGCGATGACGATGTTCACGGCCCGGTTGATCTCCATGGTCTTGCCGAGATCGCCGTATACCATGATCCTGTTTTCCGCGAATGCCTGGTGCGTTCCTTTGAGGCCGAACAGCACGGGCAGCGCTGCATCGTAGTTCTTGAAGACCATGGAGATGTGCGGCGATTGACGTCCGGTCCCCAGGTACCTGATCGAATTCCCCCGCTTCTCCATGGTGATGCTCGGTCCCCTCGGCAGGATCTCCATGGTGAAGCGCCGCCCTTCCTCCCACGGCTCGATCTCTTTCCTGAGCTGCGGAACATGCCTTCCCACCACCTCGAAGGCCGCCCCCAGCACGGTGAGCACGATTGCGCAGAGAGCATGCTTGATCCTGGTAATGACAGCGGGATAGCCCGGAATGGCTCGAAGACCGCTCATGAAGCCTCTCATCACATCTTGCATTTCATACCCCTCCTCCTTCATGGTTGGTTCTCTTGTCTGCGGTAAGACGCAGTCATAACCATCTCAAAGAACCCGGGGCCGCCCCTCCCTGAGGAGTGGCCAGAACCCAGCCCGAGGATTCCGTCATGAGTGATTGCAAACATTACAGGTTCTTTAGAAAAAATCAAGGAATTGTTGGATAAACCAATGTGGCCAAGCAGCGAACCGGTGCAGGGGAAACCCTGCTTCCGGCCTCGGCAGACCGGTGTTCCCGCCCGGCATCCGGGAATATCTCCCTAGTCGAGGGGCACCCCGGATCGCCGTGCCCTGGACCGCCAGAATGCGTTGTGCATCGGTCCGCGGTCAACGGCCATGGATCTCATGTGTCCGAGCCACGAGGCCTCGAGTGTGGAGGCCCGGAAGAACGCCTCCTGGCTCAGGTTCACGAGCCGCTCGTCGGTGGACTCCCATGGATAGAAGGGCAGGCCTTCGCAGTAGTGCTCCTCGAGCTCACAAACTTCCCTGAGGATGGCCGGCTGAACCTGCGACAGGCGAAGCTCGGCCTGGATGCGGAACATCTCGTGCCGCCACCAGTACGAGTCGTCGCTGTAGCTCATGCTTCCGTGGCCTATCCCGGCAGGCATGCCCGAGGGAAGCACCGGCTTGAACATGGTCAGGCAGGGCGAGGACCCCGCGGTCACGAAGACCCGGAACCCGTTCGAGGAGTCCAGCTCGACCACCAGCGACCCGGTGGTATGGGACCTCCTGAAGACCGGGTCGGCCGCATGCATGCAAACGTCATGGTTCAGTCCGCGAAAAGGCTTCCCGTCCCGGTGGCCTCTGAGGATGCCGAAGGCGTTCTCTACGCCGAAGCTCTTTCCCACGGAGGTGATGCCGTCGCGAACCTGCCTTCTGCGCTCGCGGCTGCCCGAGAAAAAGGTCATGACCGGATCGCTGAATTTCCGGAAGTCGGTGCCCCACGGGAGGCTCGACATCTTCCAGTCCCTTCCGAGAGTGATGCAGTTGGAGATGGCGGCAAAGCCATGGTGGAGCTTCAGGGCATAATCCCTTCCCACGGTCTCGAGAACCAGGATCTCGGTGCGGTCCATGATGAGAAAGGAGTTCATGTAGGCGAACTTCTTGTCCCGATGCCCGCAGGCTCCCCCTTGGCCGTGGAGCTTGAGCATGGATACGATCACCGCAGCCGCTTCCCGCGCGGTGTCCGCCCGCTCCAGGCCGAGGCGCACCAGGTCCATGCCGATGAGCCCCGGAAACTTCTCGGGCTTGAGCTTGGTGAACAAGGCCTCGTTGCCGATGACAACTCCCCGCTCGTTCACCCCCATCTCGGCGCCCCAGATCCAGAAGGGCTTGCAGAGGAGGACGGCCCTGGTGCTGCGCGCCTGCGGGATGCTGATATAGGTGCATCTCAGATCGCGGCTTGCGGGATACTGCCGGGCAGGCACGGACACGACGATGTGAGCTTCGTCGGGCTCACGGTCCGAGTTCTTGGCAAAGATCCGGCTGCCCCTGGATGTGTACTCTCCTCCCACTGCAAAGGTATCGCACATGATCCTGCCTCACACCGTAGGGTAAGGGGCCTTGCCCCGGGCCCGATCTGAACGGCGGGCCCGGCCGCGCCCCTGTACCGTGAATATGTTTATACGAGTTCTCGAATGGATACAAGTCCTTGGATGACATCCAGCCGAGGATTTCCCCTCGGATGCCCGGGGTCACACCCGGATGTCGACGCCCTCCTTCTTCAGGGTCTGGGCCCACGCCCAAGCCATGAACCGGTAGCCCTGGGTGTTCAGGTGCATCCGGTCCCAGCTCCATATATCCTCCCTGCCGCTGAAGAGGGAATGGAAGTCCGGCCCCCTGCGGGCGAGGTCCGGGAATGACGAGAAGATCTCCTCGATCCTCTCGTTGACCCTTTGGGTATAGTCCTTGAGCCTCTGCTGAACCTTCTTCCGAACAAAGAAGACCCTGTCCGGGCTCAAGGGGTATACGCCTCCCCGGTAGCGGTTCGGGGGTATCTTGGCCAGGTAGGTGAGCACGCCCTTCTCCTTCAGGCGCGTGAGGATGGTGATGAGGTTTTCCCGGGTGGGGATGAAATCCCGGTCCTCGTAACCCACCACGCCGTCGATCCTCCTGACCAGGAAGTCCGGAAGGACCGAGCTGTTCACATCATTGGTGCCCAGCATCATGAAGCATAACTTCGGGGGCTCCCTCATTGCCGTGATATCGTCCAAGGGACGGCCGTTGAGGGGAAATCCGGGCACGCCCCTCCTCCTCCAGGTGCACCCGGGCAGCCAGTCCCGCGTGGTGCTTCCGCTCCTGGCCAGGTTCCGGATGAGCCTGGGCCCGAGCCTGGCCGAGAGCAGCTCGGAGAGGATGTAGGGGTAGGACGTGTTCAGGAGCTCGCTCGTGTTCGGGCCGGTAAACGGCGCGTACTCGTAGATTCCCGGTTGAAGGCCCGAGGTCAGCGAATCGCCGACCGTGATGATCTGGTATGGCCGGTCGATGACTGTCTTCGGCATGCCATGCCCCTGGGAGTCCTGAGAAAATACTTACCTTGCCAGGCGAGGAGGCAGGCTGTCCAGAGAAGCGCGGTCATGACGGGCACCGGCCTGCCTTACGTCTCCGGTCTCTCTTTTTTTAGTGCCGAAAAGAGGCTGGCTTTTCCATGGTACGCCGCCTCATGAAGGTATGAATACCGCAGGCGGCCCATTCCTCAACACGGAGAAAGGGTCCCACGGGAGCCGTGGCGGCGTGGGGAGATCGGCAATGATCGGTGGGAGCTCGATTGCCTGGGAGTCGAGACGCGGGGAGATGCCGGGGCCGATTCGAGGCGCACACCCTTGGATCTCTTCAGGCATGGCGCCCCGATTTCAGAGCACCTTGTCGAGAAAGGCCTTGACCCTCGCGTTGTCCATGCGGTGCGAGAAGACCTCTTCCGGGGTGCCCTCGAGGATGAACCTGCCTTCGTCCATGAAGATGACCCGGTCGGCCATCTCCCGGGCAAAACCCATCTGGTGGGTGACGATCACCATGGTCATGCCCTCTTCTGCCAGCTGCTTGATAGCGGTGAAGACCTCTCCCACGAGCTCGGGGTCGAGCGCCGAGGTGGGCTCGTCGAAGAGCATGAGCATGGGCTTCATCGCCAGAGCCCTGGCAATGGCCACCCGCTGCTTCTGGCCCCCGGAAAGAAAGGCCGGGTAGGTGTCTTTCTTGTCCAGCAGGCCCACCTTGCCGAGCAGGTCCAGGGCGATCCTGCGAGCCTCTTCCCGCGGGATCTTCTTGACCGTGACCGGCCCTTCCATGACGTTCTGCAGGATGGTCATGTGGGGAAAGAGGTGGAAGTGCTGGAACACCATCCCGATCTCCGAGCGCAAGGAGCAGATCACGTCCTGCTTCTCGAGCACGAGCCTGCCCTTCCTGTCCCTGCGGTAGCCCACCTCCCTGCCCTCCAACAGGATCCGGCCCACGTCGATCTTCTCCAGGAAGTTGATCGTGCGCAGGAGCGTGGTCTTTCCGGACCCCGAGGGGCCGATAATCACGATCTTCTCTCCCTTGTCGATCTTCAGGCTCACGTGATCCACGGCCGTGAAATCGTTGAAGCGTTTGACGACGTCAACCAGCTCGATCATCGGTTATCGTACAC
>JBASVF010000031.1:0-3578 GCA_049275795.1 Desulfomonilia bacterium | reverse complement strand
GGTTCATTATCGACGCTGCGGTCCTTCCTCTCGTTGAAGATACGATCAAGGTAGCGGAAATCGCCCGAAGGACGGCAATGGGGATTTACCGCCGCATGGAGGAAAGGAGGCTTTATGGAGGTCCGAGGCCGGCGGGCAGCCCATTGCCCCGATCGAGCTTGTTTTCGGGCAAAGACGAGGACGGGCGGCCGCTTACCGGGCACAAACACGCCTTCTATCTTCCCAGTGATGAAGATGGAGACGGCCGGATAGACCATCTCACGATCGTTGCGGAAATGGGATTTGGCCCGAAGGAGCTTGGCGTTCTGGATAGGATGCGGACTCTGGCACGGGACGACGGTGACCCCCTGAACCTGCTGTTGGTTGCATTGGGGCGAAAGGAAGACCTGGCATGTCCCTACCTGCTAGGCCCGTCACGCGTTTGGAGGTCCGAGACCCCTTTCCTGGCAACCAGGTACCAGAAATCCCGTGGCACGAAAAAGGATCCTCCGGAATTGCTCAGCGTGGATAATCGGCGTGCCTTCGCCAGGCAGGTCCTGATCGAGGAAATAACCCGGGAGCGCCTGTTGCGGCAGAATGAAATGCCCGAGCCTTTATCGGTCGAAGCTCTCAACGAAGAACATCGCATGGGTGCACACAGGCTCAGGCCGATCCAGTTCAAGCTCTTTCGAAGCAAGCGGTCGGACGACGGGGGCAGAAGGGCCGCGGGAGCGTTCCGGATCATCTTCCCCGAGCCTGTGACAGGCCCCATTTGCCTGGGGCATTCTTCTCATTTCGGCATGGGGTTGTTTGTTCCTGATGATGAGCACACGTAAAAATCAAGGACCTGGGTTCTTACAGCTGTTGCCGCGTATCCCTGTTGGACCGGGGAGTCGAATGGGGTCTTTTCAATGCCCCTGAAGCAGGGGAGCGGGATTAAGACCTCACGTCTATGCAAAGCGGCAGCGGAGGGAGGTGCTGGCTGCAGGAAGGGGCGATGATCGGACCGGCTCACGATCCGATACCGGGGACAGCTGTCTGGCAGGGTACCCCCCGCTGCCCCAGTCCCCTGGAATACATAAGTTATACCTCGGAGCCGAAAATTTAAGCATATCGGAGGGGAACAATGGGAATCAGCTGAGATTACGCCTGCAAGGCGGGCGCGTTCATAGACAATATGTCAAGATTGTCACTCTCCAACAGGAGAGAATCGATACAATTGTATCAAATACCATAATCATCATAAAGGCGGTTGATCGTGAATGGCCACGAAAAAGATTATCCCGACCTCGTCCCTGCAAGGATGGTCAACGAGTTTGTCTACTGTCCCCGTCTCGCATATATCGAGTGGGTTCAGGGTGACTTTGCCCACAACTATGAAACGATGGAAGGAAGATTCAAACATCGCCGAATCGACCAGGAAAAGGGCGATCTCCCCGATGAGATAAACGAGCGGGACTTCATCCATGCACGTTCTGTGATGCTTTCATCACCGGATGACCATCTGATAGCCCGCATAGATCTTGTGGAAGGTGAAAAAGGAGAAGTGACACCCGTTGATTACAAACGTGGCGCTGTTCCCGATAACCCCGACCGATCGTGGGATGCGGACAGGGTTCAGATCTGCGCACAAGGGCTTGTACTTAAGGCGAATGGATACAACTGCAATGCCGGAATCATTTATTATACCCAGTCGAAGACAAGGGTGCCCGTGATGTTCGACCCTGAGCTTACGGCCAGGACCAGGGAGGCTGTGGCCGGGATCAGGAAAATGGCGCAGTCGGGGATCATACCGGATCCTCTCGAGAACAACCCGAAATGCTTCCGCTGTTCACTTGCAGGCGTTTGCTTGCCTGACGAGACGAACATGCTTGCCGGCAGAACAGAGGGAGGGCAGGAAAACGTCAGGCGAATCCTTCCTGCCAGGGATGACGCCATGCCCCTGTATGTACAGGTTCAGGGGGCCAATATAAGAAAACGAGGGGAAATCTTCGAAGTCTGGGTCAAGGATGAAAAGGTGGGGGAATCGAGAATATTCGAAACATCGCATGTAGCGGTTTTTGGGAATGTCCAGGTTTCGACTCAGGCGTTGCAGGAGATGTGCGTTCGGGGAATTCCGCTTACGTTTTTTTCCACGGGAGGGTGGTATTACGGAAATGCTCATGGAATGACCCACAAGAATGTAGAGCTCAGGCTTTTTCAGTACAAGGCTCATTCAGATCCTCGAAAATGCCTTGCACTTGCCAGGGAAATGATAGCGGCAAAGATCGAAAACTGCAGGACGATGCTCATGCGCAATCATGTCGATCTGCCTGAGCATATACCCGTAGAGATGAAGCAATGGGCCGATTCTGCACGTGAGGCAAAAGATGTAGCCTCGCTCCTTGGAATGGAGGGCATGGCGGCTCGAACATATTTCTCAATGTTCAGCGGCATGATCAAGGCCCGGGAAAATGATCTGTGGGCATTCGATTTCAATGGGAGAAATCGCAGGCCGCCGCTGGATCCGGTCAATGCGATGCTTTCCTATGCATATTCGCTGCTCGTCAAGGATATTACGGTCATTCTGCAAGCTATAGGCTTCGATCCGTATCTCGGTTTTTACCATGCCATACGGTATGGAAGGCCTTCGTTGGCACTCGACCTCATGGAAGAGTTTCGACCGATCATTGCTGATTCTGTTGTGCTGTGGGTGGTTAACAATCGAGTGCTCGGACCGGAAGATTTCATCAGAAGAGGTCGGGGGGTATCGCTGACGAATACTGCCAGGAGAAAATTCATTCAATCATACGAGAGGAGGCTCGATACCCTCGTGACTCATCCCGTCTTTGGGTACAAAATCAGTTACCGAAGGGTTCTCGAGGTTCAAGGTAGGCTTCTCGGAAGGTTTCTCTCGGGTGAGATAGGCGATTACCACTCCTTCAGAACGAGATGACTGGAGGAACACAGCCGGAGTAGAAGTTTTCGTATTAATAAGGAATTGCCAAGGTGAGACTTCTTTATATCGTGACCTATGATATCTGCAACGACAAGCGCCTGAGATCGGTGTTCTCTTTGATGAGAGGATATGGCGATCATATGCAGTATTCGGTGTTCCGGTGCGAGTTGTCCGATCAGGAGAGGACAGAGTTCATCGAGAAGCTTTCTGGCATCATAAAGCACGATGAGGATCAGGTGTTGTTCTTCCCTCTCGGCCCGGCCGGGGGAGACAGGGAGCAGGGGATCATATCGGTCGGCCGGAAGTATGAAGCTGTAGAGCACGGCCCGGTAGTGATCTAGCTGTTCATATCTGTTCATTGACAGTTGAATAGGGTATAATACATAAAGTTCGTTGCGAGCGGTGGAGTGATGACGATATACCGCGAGCTGCTCGACACAGGCTGGGAGCGGGTATCCCATGTTTTTTGAAGCAAATCCGCATGTAAGAATCCACAACTACGTGACCCTCTCGGGAACGTATCAGGAAAGGCAGTCCCGGAGGTGTTTTCAGACAGGCGCTGTTTCCACGTCTGTTAGGACGTGGCTCCATTGAAGCCCTGTAATGATTCTAAACATACAGCTCCCTAATACCTGTTTCCACGTCTGTTAGGACGTGGCTC
>JBASVF010000030.1:0-18634 GCA_049275795.1 Desulfomonilia bacterium | reverse complement strand
CCCATGGGCAGGTCCAGCGCCTCCATGACCGGAAAGCGGCCCCGGGTGTAGGCGAAGCACGACATCCCGAGGTCCGAGATACCCCTGACCACGCCGTCGTAGCACTCGTTGGCACTGGTGAGCGTGCCTCCCGGGAACACGTTGATCTTCACCCGGCCGTCCGAGCGTTTCTCGATCTCGCGGGCCCACTCCTCGCCAGCCTTGCACTGGGCATGCGTGGGCGGAAAGAATATGCTGTAGGAGAGCTCGAACGTCTTGCCGCCGGTGGCGGCCTCTTCAGACGCGGCCGCCCCGTCCGCGGTTTCCTCCTGGGGCTGCCGGGTGCAGGCAATGCAGAGCGTCACGGTAAGTAGGCCAAAGACCAGATAAAAACCGAATCGTTTCATACATCCTCCTCTTCACGAAGGTTCTATTGTAAAAAAAACGCGCCGGCCGCTACACTCGCCCGGGCGTGTTTTCAGGGCTGTTCCTCGGGGCGCTCGGCAGGTCCGGGCAAAAAGTCCGCCCCGCAGGACGCGCAGACGTAGCTGTCCGGCCACACCGAGGCCCCGCACTCCGAGCATACCCACACGCTTCCCATGCCCGTGCCCGATATCACGCCGCCTGCGGGCAGGCCCAGGATCTTCTTGAGCAGGACGATGACCTCGGAGAGCGCCCCGAGCACGAGAAAGAGCACGACCCCGGCCACGGCGCACCCGATGCCTGCAGCGATCCAGGCAAACACGCCGGTAACGGCCGCGAGCCCGATGCCAATTAGGCAGGCCGCGACCCCGAGCACGAGAAAGGCACGTGAGGCAACCAGCAGCCCCCGCTCCCTGCCCTGGATATCGCGGTAGCGCTCCTCGATGATCTTCGCCATCGTCCCGTCCCTTGCGGCTCCTCCCTCGGGGTACAGGGCCCTCGTGGGGGAGGGCTCACAGGCTGTAGACCTTCTCTCCCTCGAGCACCTTGAACCCGTTCTGCAGCAGGGCCTCGATGGCCTCGTCCGTGGAGTCGAACCGGAAGATGATCACCGCGTTCTCGCCGCTGCGCTCCACGAAGGCGTACATGTACTCCACGTTGATGCCCTTGCCGGTGAGGAGGTCGAGGATGCTGTGAAGCCCGCCCGGCTTGTCGGGTACCTCCACGGCCACCACACTGGTTCTGCCCACGGCAAAGCCCCGGCTGTTGAGCACCTCCTTGGCCTTTGCCACGTCATCCACGATGAGCCTCAGGATTCCGAAATCAGAGGTATCGGCAAGGGAGAGAGCACGGATGTTGATCTTTGCATCACTCAGGGCCTTGGTGACACTGGAAAGGCCCCCCGGTTTGTTCTCCAGGAAAATGGATATCTGTTCTACCTTCATCAAAGACCTCCTAGATATTCCGTTTGTCGAGAACCCGCTGAGCCTTGCCCTCGAAGCGCTGGAGGGACTTCGGCTCCACCAGCTTCACCTTGGCGGTAACGCCAAGATAGTCCTTGATATCCTTTGTAATGCGTTTCTCCATATTCTGCAACGCGCGAATTTCATCGGAGAAGATATTCTCCCTCACCTCGACCCGCACCTCCAGGGTGTCCAGCGAGCCTTCGCGGTCTACGATCAGCTGGTAGTGCGGCTCCAGGCCGTCGATCTGCATGAGAACGCTCTCGATCTGCGAGGGGAACACGTTGACACCCCTGATGATGAGCATGTCGTCGCTGCGCCCCGAGACCTTTTCCATGCGCACGAAGGTCCTGCCGCACTTGCACACCTGGGGCATGATGCGCGAGATGTCCTTGGTGCGGTAGCGGATGAGCGGGAAGGCCTCCTTGGTGATGGTGGTGAAGACGAGCTCGCCCGTCGAGCCCGGGGGCAGTACCTCGCCCGTGGCCGGGTCAATGGTCTCCACGATGAAGTGGTCCTCGTAGACATGCAGGCCGTTGCGGCCTTCGATGCACTCCATGGCCACGCCCGGGCCCATGATCTCGGAGAGGCCGTAGATATCGAGCGCGATGATGTCCAGCTCGCGTTCGATCTGGTCGCGCATGCGCACACTCCAGGGCTCGGCCCCGAGGATGCCCACCCTGAGCCTGAGCGACCGCATGTCCACGCCCATATCCCTGCCCGCCTCGGCCAGGAAGAGCAGGTACGAGGGCGTGCAGCAGATCGCGGTTGGCCCGAAGTCCTGGAGCAGCATGATCTGCTTCTTGGTGCTGCCTCCCGACATGGGAATGACGCTCGCCCCCAGCTTCTCGGCGCCGTAGTGGGCCCCCAGGCCCCCGGTGAAGAGGCCGTAGCCGTAGGCGTTGTGGATGATGTCGTTCTTGGTGAGGCCCGCGGCCACGAACGACCTGGCCATGAGCGTGGCCCAGGTCTCGATGTCGCGCTGGGTATAGCCGACCACGGTGGGCTTGCCCGTGGTGCCGGATGAGGCGTGCAGCCGCACGATGCTGCTCATGGGCACCGAGAAGAGCCCGAAGGGGTAGTTGTCGCGCAGATCCTGCTTGCAGGTAAAGGGCAGGCGCTTCAGGTCGTCGAGGCTCCTGATGTCGTCCGGGGTGACCCCGGCTTTGTCGAAGGCCTTCCGGTAGAAGCCCACGGTGTGGTACACCCTGCTCACCACCTGCTGCAGGCGCTTGAGCTGCAGGGCTTCCAGCGCCTCGCGGGGGAGTGTCTCGAATTCTTCGTTATAGATCATGCAATACCTCCTGGATCTTCATGCAACGCATCTGGTTTCGGCCTGCCTGCCCATCTCGAAGCCTCTGATGTTGGCAGGACGGATCTTTTCCTTGAGCATCGAGTTGATGGCCTGGTGCCATACCTCGACCGGCGGGTCGAGGAAGGTGGAGAGCACCCCAAGCAGGATGATGTTCACGCCCCTGGGATTGCCGGTCTCGGCCGCGATCCGTGAGCCCTCCACCAAGTGGATCTGGTCGGTCCTGCGCCTGATGATCGGGACCACGTCCGGGTAGGCCCGGGTACCCGAGATGACCTCGGGCGGCGCCAAGCGGTACCGGTTGACGATCACCACGGCGCCCGGCTTGAGGTACTCCACGTACCGGGCGGCCTCGAGCTCCTCGAACGACAGCAGGATGTCACACTGGCCAAGGGGAATGAGCGGCGACGCCACGCTCTCGGAAAACCGCACGTGCGACACCACGCTGCCGCCCCGCTGGGCCATGCCGTGGATCTCGGACTTCTTCACGTCGCAGCCCGAGCGCATCATCACCTCGGCGAGCATGTCCGAGGCCAGGATGATCCCCTGCCCCCCGACTCCTGTCATGAGCACGTTCATTTCTCACCTCCGATGGCTCCCGCCGCGCAGAGCTCGGCACATACGCCGCAGCCCACGCACATGTCGTTGATGTAGGCCTTCTCGTCCCTGAACTCGATCGCCGGGCACCCCAGCGAGATGCACACCTTGCATCCGGTGCAGACTTCCGCGTCCACCTTGAGCGCCATGCCCAGGACCATCCGCGACTTGAGCAGCACGCACGGTGCGCGGGAGATGATGACCGCGGGCCCTCCGTACGCGAGCGCCTCCTTGATGTCATTCCTGGCCTTCTTCACCTCGTAGGGGTTGACGGTCCTTACCCACCCGATGCCCAGGGCCTTTACGAGCTGCTCGAGGTCAAGGCTTATCGTGTGGTCGCCACGGATGGTGAGCCCGGTGCCCGGATGGTCCTGGGCCCCGGTCATGGCCGTGGTGGAGTTGTCGAGGATCACCACCAGGGCGGCTCCCTTGTTGTAGGCCAGGTTGAGCAGCCCCGTGATCCCGGAATGGTAGAAGGTGGAGTCGCCGATCACCGCCGCGATCTTCTGCTTTCCCGGCCCAAAAACGGTTGCCATGCCGTGGGCGTGGTTGATGCCCGCGCCCATGCACAGGGTCGTGTCGATGGCGGAGAGCGGCGGAAGGAAGCCCAGCGTATAGCAGCCGATGTCGCCCGCGATGAAGCACTTGTTGCGCTTCAAGGCCCACAGCATGCTGCGGTGCGGGCAGCCCGGGCACATGCTGGGCGGCCGGGCCGGCAGGTCCGGGGCCTGAGAGGCTTGAGCGGCCTTGCCCGAGACGGCGCTCTTGACGATATCCGGGTTGAGCTCGCCGCACAGGGGAAGCCGGTCCTTGCCCCGGCACGGGATGCCCAGGGCCCTGACCTGCTCCTCGATGAAGGGATCGAGCTCCTCTACGACCCAGAGCTCGTCCACCTTCGAGGCAAAATCCCTGATCAGCTCATCGGGCAGGGGGTAGGACATGCCCAGCTTCAGGAACGAGGCGTTCGGGAAGGCCTCCCGGGCATACTGGTAGGCCACGCCCGCCGAGATGATGCCCAGCGAGGTATCGTTCAACTCCACGGTATTGAGCCTGGAGGAGTTCGACAGGGCCTTGAGCGCCAGGATACGCTCCTCGATCACGGGGTGGCGCACCCTTGCGTTGGCGGGCAGCATCACCCACTCGGCCGGGTGCCGCTCGATGGACGGCGTGCCGGGTGCCCGAGGCGTTCCCTCCTCCACCACCCCCAGCGAGTGGGAGATCCTGGTGGTGGTTCGCAACAGCACCGGGGTGCCGAAGCGCTCGCTGATCTCGAAGGCTTCAATCGTGTAGTCCCTGGCCTCCTGCGAGGTGGAGGGCTCAAGCATGGGGATCTTGGCGAAGCGGGCATAGTGTTGGTTGTCCTGCTCGTTCTGCGAGGAGAACAGCTCGGGATCGTCCGCGCTCACCAGAACGAGCCCGCCCCGGATGAGGGTGTAGGGCAAGGTCATGAGCGGATCGGCCGCCACGTTGACCCCCACGTGCTTCATGACCGCCATGCTGCGTACCCCGGCATAGGACGCTCCGGCCGCAACCTCCAGCGCGACCTTCTCGTTGGGCGTCCACTCCGCGTGGATGGCGGGATACTCCTGCGCCACGGTCTCGAGTATCTCGGTGGACGGGGTGCCGGGATAGGCGGCGGCAAAGGACACGCCCGCCTCGTACGCCCCTCTGGCAATCGCCTCGTTTCCGCTGAGCATCTTCTTCATCACGTAATCCCTTCGATTCGGATATAAAAAAGAGGCCATGGTTTTTACCCATGGCCTCTTGCCTTCCCGTCGGAGTCCCGTGGCCTATGGGCGCAGCATTCTCATCCTGGTAAAGATGAAAAAATAATAGCCCATAAGCTCCGGTGTATTCTGCAACATGATGGCGTACACTATTCTATAGAAGTAATTTGGCTGTCAAGCCCTTTTGCGCAGAGATCCCGGAACGGGCGGGAAACGGCGGGCCCTTTCCCGCTCCTGTATCCCCGACCCGCAACGATGTCGCTGCCTTACTTAAGCATCGGACGCTTCCAGGACCAGCGCCTCTCCCCCCGCGCCTGCCGCGACCTCCTGTTCGAGCTTCGCCAGCTCTTGGCGGACGTGGACATCCATCTGGGGGAACGGGATGGAGATGCCCTGGCGATCGAACTCCTTTTTCGCCTTCTCGGTAGTGTCGAAGAACACGCCCCAGTAGTCGGCGCTCTTCACCCAGGCCCTCACCTGGAAGTTCACCCTGCTGTCCGCGAGCTCTGTGACGAGGATCGCGCACTCTGGATCCTTGAGGATACGGGGATCATCGTTCACGATGCTCTGGAGGATACTGCGCACCTTATCGATGTCGTTCCTGTGGCCTACCCCGAAGAGCATGTCCACCCGCCTGGTGTCCTTGGCCGAGTAGTTGATGATGTTGTCGCCCATGATCTTGGCATTGGGTATGATGATGACCTTGTTGTCCGGGGTCCTGAGCACCGTGGTGAAGACCTGGATCTCCTCCACCGTACCCGCCACCCCGGCGCCCTCAATGTAGTCGCCGACCTTGAAGGGCCTGAAGATGATCATGAGGAACCCGGCGGCAAAGTTCGACAGCGAACCCTGCAGGGCCAGGCCGATGGCCAAGCCTGCGGCGCCGATTACTGCGATGAACGAGGTGGTCTGGATCCCCAGCTGCGCGAGCGCGGCCAGCACCACGAAGACCATCAGGCCGATGTAGGTGAGATGTCCGACGAATGAAACGATGGTCGGATCTACCTTTCCATTATTGAGCAGTCTCTGAACCAGCCTCGTGAGCGCCTTCGAAAACCAGCGTCCCAAGACCAGGATAATCAGAGCTGCAACGATCTTCAAACCGTAAAAGGCAAGGAGCTCCTGCGCCTGTACCCACCATCCTTCCATCGTTTCCTCCTCGTCAGCTTTTTTTGGCAGGTTCTCCCAGGCCTCTGCACTGCCCCGGCGAACAGCCTTTTTAATCAATAATCCTGCCAGGCGCCTTGTCAATGGGAGAATTGCACACTTGTGCCGTCCTTCACCAGGCTGGTCAAGGGAAATGAATCCAGGCACCGGTCTTTACTCGTGAATTGCACCAGGTCCCTACCCCGATCAAAATGCCGGTTAAATTTCGTGCCAGCCGGTGATATAACGAGAAGCGCAAACCTTCTTTAGCATCGACGAGGAGAATACAGCATGAAACGAGCACGCACCCGGCTGTTTCCGGCGATTCTGTTCCTGCTTGCAGCATTGCCTTCAGGCGTCTTGGCCTCGGGCGAGGAGGGCTTCAGGGACATTCCCTGGGGGACAGACCTCTCCGGGCACCCGGAGATGAGACGCATCTCGTGCGAGGGCGAATACTGCTCCTACGTGCGAAGCGGTGAAGACCTGAGCCTGGGGGAGGCCCTCGTTTCCTCCATCACGTACAGGACCTTTAACGGCCGATTCGTCGAGGCCGTGATCGAAGCCCAGGCGGAGACCCGCGACGGGCAGGCTCCAGGTGTTGACAGCGGGAACTTCATCGCGTTCAGGCAGGCCTGCCACGATCTCTTCGGCCCCACCACCTTCGCGGCCTCATTCGAGTACCTGCGAGCCGAGCAGTACCGATGGGAGGCAACGGACATACGCAAGGTGCTCAAGGTCAACTTCAACAAAAACCACCTGGCCTTGAGCATCACCAACCACAGCCTTCTGGCGAGGCTCGCTGAGGGCAGCCCGGAAGGGTCTGGTCCGGACTCGGTCCCGTCGCTGTCAGGAGGGATCCCGGAAGACGGGACCCCTGAGGAAGGTGAGGGGATGGCCGCTCGAATTTCCCCGGCGGAACGGGCGGATCGCGGAGAGAAGGGATCGCGCCCCGGAAAGATCGGCTCATTCCTCAAGCGCATCCTGGTCAGCGGAGAACCCCTCGCTGACATGCCCGAGGGCCTGCCGGGAAGGAACACGCCCTGACCGGGAGTCGCCCCTTTCCGGCAGCGGGCCGCTACTGCGGACCACAAAGAAACCATCTTGACACGGGCCTCGGAGATCCGATAGCCTGCCAATCTCTATAATGTGGTGGGTTAACATGGATCGGACCGACGCTTGGATACTCCTCAACCTCATCCCCGGGATCGGGCCGAGGAGCATCTTCCGGCTGCTCGAGGTCTTTCACACCCCGGAAGCCATCATCCAGGCGCCCCTGGAGCAGATCAGGGAGCTGAACATCCTCAAGCCCGGGCAGCTTAAGGAGATGGGAAAGGGGCCGGACATTGCCGGGCTCGAACGGGTGAAGGCGGCGCTCAAGGGTTGCGGGGCACGGGCCCTCACCTGGGACGACCCGGCATATCCCGAGGCGCTCAGGCGCATCGACGACCCTCCCCCAGTGCTCTACCTCAGGGGTTCCCTGGAGGACTTCGAGCCTGCGGTCGCCGTGGTGGGGACCAGGGCGCCCTCGCACTACGGGGCTTCCGTGGCCGAGAGCCTCTCCCGTGACCTGGCCGCGCGGGGAATGACCGTGGTCTCCGGGCTCGCCCGGGGCATTGACACCAGGGCCCACGCAGGCGCCCTCAAGGGCGGGGGAAGGACCGTGGCCGTGCTCGGTACGGGCATCGACGTCATCTACCCCCCGGAAAACGCCGCGCTGGCGGAGGAGATCGTGATGAACGGCGCCATGGTCTCCGAGCTGCCGCCTGGCACCCACCCCGATCCGGGCAACTTTCCCCGAAGAAACCGGATCGTCTCCGGCCTGTGCTCGGGAGTGGTCGTGGTCGAGGCCGCGCCGCGCTCGGGCGCCCTGATCACGGCCCGCCTGGCCGGGGAGCAGGGCAGGACCGTCATGGCGGTCCCCGGCCCGGTGACGAACCTGAGATCGAAGGGGCCCCACCGGCTCATCCGCGAGGGGGCCGCGCTGGTGCGCGACGCCGACGACGTGATGATGGAAATCGCGCCCGAGGTAAAGCAAATCATCGAGGAATCCGAAACAGGCGCTCAGGCGCGCGACGAGATCCTGGACCTCATGGGAGGCGAATCCCTGAGCATCGACGACATCGCCCACGAGCTGGGGATCGACGTCGCCGAGGTCGCCCGGAGGATGAGCATGATGGAGCTTTCGGGCGATGTGGTGAGGATCGAGGGCAACAGATTCATGGCAAGGAGCTTACATGGCTAAATCACTCGTGATCGTAGAATCACCCACGAAAGCCAAGACGATAAAACGATATCTCGGGGCCGGCTTCGAGGTCTACGCAACCATGGGGCACATCAAGGACCTTCCCAAGAGCGTCCTGGGTGTGGACATCGACGACGGGTTCATGCCCCACTACAAGGTCAAGCCCGAGAAGCGGGATATCGTCAAGAAGCTGCACAAGCTCGCAGAGTCCGCGGACGCCATCTACCTGGCCTCGGACCCCGACCGGGAAGGCGAGGCCATTGCCTGGCACGTGGCCGAAGAGGTGAAGCGCCCCGGAATCAAGGTGGGAAGGATCGTGTTCCACGAGATAACCCGCAGGGCCATCGAGCAGGCCATGAAAACCCCTCAGTCCCTCAACGCATCGCTCTACGACGCGCAGAAGGCCAGGAGGGTCATGGACCGGATCGTGGGCTATACCATGAGCCCGCTCCTGTGGAAGCGGGTGAAGCGGGGACTCTCCGCGGGCCGCGTGCAGTCGGTGGCGGTGCGTCTCATCTGCATGCGCCAGGAGGAGATCGAAAAGTTCGTTCCCCAGGAGTACTGGACCATCGACGCGACTTTGAAGACACCGGACGGGGACACCCTGACCGCCCGGGTGGTCAAGCCCAAGGAGATCCCGGACGAGGAGAGCTCCCGCCGCATCGCGGATGCGATCAGGCAGGCCCGGGACATCACCGTGGAGAAGGTGAAGAAGCAGGTCAGGCAGAAGCACCCCCTGCCGCCCTTCATCACCTCCACCCTCCAGCAGGCCGCCTCGTCGAGGCTGCACTTCTCGGCCAAGAAGACCATGACCGTGGCCCAGCAGCTCTACGAGGGCATCTCGCTCGGAAGCGGCGAGATCACCGGACTCATCACCTACATGCGGACCGACTCCCCGGTGGTCTCGGGCGAGGCGATCAAGCAGGCTCGCTCGTTCATCCCCCGGGCCTTCGGGAAGGAATACCTCCCGGAGAAACCCCGCCAGTACCAGGCCAAGAAATCGGCCCAGCAGGCCCACGAGGCCATCAGGCCGACCGAGGTGAGCCACACCCCGGAGTCGGTGAAACCGCACCTGAACAAGGACCAGTATGCGCTCTACGAGCTCATCTGGAAGCGGTTCATCGCCTCCCAGATGGCCAGCGCCGTCTTCGACCAGACCACCGTGGACATCAAGGCCGGCGAAATACTGCTGCGCGCCTCGGGGTCCATCATGCGCTTCGACGGGTTCCAGAAGATCTACGGCCATCAGGATGAAAAGGACACCCTGCTGCCCGAGTCCATCGCCGAGGGCGACGTGCTGAGCCTCGAGGGCATAGACGAGAAGCAGCACTTCACCCAGCCGCCGCCCCGCTACACCGAGGCAAGCCTCATCAAGGAGCTCGAGGAGAAGGGTATCGGCAGGCCCAGCACCTATGCGCCGATCATTTCCACTATCCAGGAGCGGGGGTACGTGAGGATGGAACAGAGGGCCTTCGTGCCTACCGAACTGGGAAGGGACGTGAACGACCTGCTGGTGAAGCACTACCCGAACATCCTGGACATCGGCTTCACCGCCCGGATGGAGGACTCTCTCGACGAGCTCGAGGACGGAAAGACCGACTACTCACACCTCATGCGCTCCTTCTACGACACCTACCACAGGGAGCACGAGCAGGCGGCCTCGGAGATGAAGAACCTCAGGCCCGAGAGAAGGCCCTCGGGCATCATGTGTGAGAAGTGCGGCAAGGAGATGCTCATCAAGCTGGGCAAGAACGGCTACTTCCTCGGCTGCTCGGGCTACCCCGAGTGCACCAACACCCGGGAATTCACCCGGGACGAAAGCGGCCGCATCCTGCCGGCCGAGGCGGTCGAGCCCGAGCCCACGGACGAGGTGTGCGAGAAGTGCGGGGCGCCCATGGTGCTCAAGAAGGGCAGGTTCGGGCCCTTCCTCGCCTGCAGCGCATACCCGGAGTGCTCCAACACCAGGCCCGCGGTCAAGACCGAGGCCTCGGACAAGACCTGCGAGAAGTGCGGGAGCCCCATGGTAGTAAAGAACGGGCGGTACGGGCCCTTCCTCGCCTGCAGCAACTACCCGGCATGCAAGAACATCCAGCCCCTGCCCCTTGGGTTCAAGTGCCCGGTTCCCGGCTGCCCCGGAGAGATCGGGCAGCAGCGCTCGCGCAGGGGGAAAATGTATTACTCCTGCTCGGAGAAGGGGTGCTCCTTCATCAGCTGGACAAAGCCGGTCCAGAAATCCTGTCCGGTATGCGGTGCCGGGTTCCTGATCAAAAAGGGCAAGAACCTGGTCTGTCCCAACCCCCAGTGCGGCCACGATGAGGAAGAGTCGTAGGCCCCGTATCATCGGCGGCGGGCTCGCCGGGGTCGAGGCTGCCTATCTCCTGGCGGTAAGAGGGTTGAGCGTCGATCTCTTTGAGATGCGCCCCTTCGTGAGCACGCCCGCCCACCAAACCGGCCTCCTGGGCGAGCTCGTGTGCAGCAACTCGCTCAAGGGCACCGCTCCCGACACGGCGCACGGCCTCCTCAAGAAGGAGCTGGACCGCCTGGATTCCCTGGTTCTTCAGACCGCCTTCGAGCACCGGGTCCCCGCGGGCAAGGCCTTGGCCGTGGACCGTCAAGCCTTTGCCGCCGCGCTGACCGGAAAAATCGAGTCCCAAGAGCACATCCGCGTGATCCGCGAGGAGGTGCTCGACATCGACCCGGAGGTCCCCACCATCGTGGCCACCGGGCCCCTCACCTCAGAAGGGTTCGCTGCGCGGCTGTCTCAGCTGGCAGGAAGCGACCGGCTGTTTTTCTACGACGCCATCTCGCCCATCGTGGATGCGCAGAGCATCGACATGGACCGGGCGTTCTTCGGCTCGCGCTGGGACAGGCAGAGCGCCGACTATCTCAACTGCCCCCTGAACGAGGAAGAATACCGGCGCTTCGTGGACGAGCTGCTCCGGGCCGACCGGGTCCGGGCGCATGCCTTCGAGGACGCGAGGTTCTTCGATGCGTGCCTGCCCATCGAGGTCATCGCAGGGCGCGGCAGCGAATCGCTGAGGTTCGGCCCCATGAGGCCGGTGGGCATGAGAGACCCCCGTACCGGCGCGCGCCCCTACGCCGTAGTGCAGCTGCGCAGGGAGAACCTCCAGGGTGACGCCTACAACCTGGTGGGGTTCCAGACCCGGCTCACCTATCCCGAGCAGAAGCGGGTCTTCTCGCTCATCCCGGCGCTCGAGCACGCGGTTTTCCTTAGGTGGGGCAGCATCCACCGCAACACCTACCTCGACTCGCCGCGGGTGCTCAAGAACGACCTGAGCATGCGGGACCTGCCGCTCACCTTCATCGCGGGACAGATCACCGGCGTAGAGGGCTACCTGGAGTCAGCCTCCACCGGCATCTATGCCGCGCTCGGCCTCCTGGCGAGGCTCCAAGGGAGTGAACTCCTCCCGCCGCCAGCCGATACCGCGCTGGGAGCGCTCGTTCAACACGTAACAGGCCCGTGCGAAGGCCGCTTTCAGCCTTCGAACATCAATTTCGGTATTATGAAAGCGCCCGAAGACGTTCCCGGGAAGAGAAGGAAGGAGGCGCGCATGGAACGGGAGTCCGTCTCATTCGAGAAATGGATCGGATCATTGTCAGGCCTGACATGAAGCGACGTGCTGAAGTTGTTCTCTAAGGGGCAGGAGACCTGCCCCTGCAAGGATTCTCAGGCTAGGCTTTTACTACGTTAGCAGCCTGGGGGCCCTTGGGACCCTTTACTACTTCGAACGTAACCTTGTCTCCCTCTGCAAGTGTTTTGAATCCATCCTGCTTGATGGCCGAGTAGTGAACGAACACATCGTTGCCGCCATCTTCCGTGATGAACCCGAAGCCTTTTTTCTCATTGAACCACTTTACTGTTCCTGTAGCCATGCACTTACCTCCGTTTGCAGCCCTTTCTCTGGCAAGGAGAAAAGACCCGTAATGCTGTCGTCTGGAAAAACGGCCTTCCCAGAAACCTTAGGAAAACTTACAGAGGGTTTTACCGCGGGTTACTGTGATAATTTCGTATTCCAGCTTATGCAACCTATAAAGAGAAATTAATTGACTGTCAAGAAAGAAGAATTGAAATCTTCAATGAAAATGACAGTCTTGCACGTCGGATGGATTCTCTTCCTGCGAACCCTCGATCCCACCAGCATGTTTTCTCAGGAAGATATCGCTTGATGCACCCGATCGAAGTTGGTATGCAACTGCCTTGCACCATACCCTGCCCCGGCGGCTCCATGCACGGGGAGAAAGGAGCGGTCACATGAAGGAAGCCATCTCCGGGCTCGAGCCCGAAGCCCTCTGGCGGCACTTTTACGAGATCTCGCGGATACCCCGGGAATCCGGCAACGAGGAGGGGATCCGGCGTCACATCCTTGACGAGGCTCGGCTCCGCGGCCTCAGCAGCGCCGTCGACAAGGCCGGCAACGTAGTGGTGTATGTCCCGGGCGGCCGGAGAGGATCTCCGGTCATTCTCCAGTCTCACCTGGACATGGTCTGCGAGAAGGAGCCCCAGGCAGCTCACGACTTCAGCAAGGACCCCATCCGGCTCGTGCGCTCGGATACGTGGATCCACGCGCAAGGGACCACCTTGGGTGCGGACAACGGCATCGGCGTGGCCGCCATGCTCGCCCTCATGGAGAGCCCCCGGGCCGAGCACCCGGACCTGGAGCTGCTCTTCACTGTTGACGAGGAGACCGGGCTCACGGGAGCCGGCATCCTCGATACCTCGCTCATCTCGGGCGGTACCCTCATCAGCCTGGACACCGAGGAGGACGATACCTTCATCATCGGGTGCGCGGGCGGAAGAAACACGCTCCTGAGCCTCGATCTCTCCCTCCAGGATGCACCGCGGGACCATGTATGCGCCGAGGTTGAGATCACCGGGCTCGCCGGAGGCCACTCGGGCCTCGACATCCACAAGGGGCGCGGCAACGCGATCAGGCTCATGGCCCGCTTTCTCAAGGACGTCCGCATCCACCTGCCTTTCGCCCTGGTCTCGATCTCGGGCGGGAGCAAGCACAACGCAATTCCCCGGGATGCGTTTTCGACGATCCTCGTGGAGAGGCGTCACCTGGGTATGCTCGAAGAGCTCTCGGCCCGGGCCCGAGAGACGTACCTAGAAGAGCTCGCCGGACCCGATGCTGGGCTCGGCGTGAAGGTCCGGGAGAAAGAAACGGCCGCCTGCCCGCACACGATCGCTCCCGGAGACACGGATGGGATCCTCGACCTGCTCCACGCCCTGCCCCACGGGGTCACGGCCGTCGACGAATCGCTGGGCGGGCTCGTGGTCGCCTCGACCAACCTCGCCACCTGCCGGACCGAGGGCCCCCGCTTCGAGATCCTCACCAGCCAGCGCAGCAGCCGCCCCTCCTCGCTGGAGGACACCTCCGAGACAGTTGCCGCCATCGGCAGGATGGCAGGGGCTCGCGTCGAAAAGGTCCACGACTACCCGGTATGGAAACCCAACGTGAACTCACCGGTGCTGCGCGTCTGCAGGGAGGTCTACGAGGAACTCTTCGGGGAGCAGCCCAAGGTAAAGGTCATCCACGCCGGGCTCGAGTGCGCCGTGTTCGCCCAGAGGATGCCCCGGCTCGACATGATCTCTCTCGGCCCGGCCATCGAGCAGGCCCACTCGCCCTCCGAGCGGGTGCTCATCCCCACGGTCGAAAAGATGTGGCGGCTCCTCAACACGATCCTGGCAAGGCTCCCGGGGTAATCGCCCGGCCTGAGGCCCCCTTACGGCGCCGTTGTCTCCAGGGGGCCGCCAGCCTTTTCCAACCGCCCGGACAGCACACGCTGTAAAATCCATCGACGGTCCGGATGAGCCGAAAGCGGGCGGGTTCCTGGAGCGTCCCTTCCCGGGAAGCCATGCCCCGCCAGGCTGACCCGGGGCAATTCCCGAATGGTTCCATCGATTTTTTGCTCTCCCGGGTCGCATATGCGCCTTCCGTCGGGGAGCGGCGCATCGATGTACGATCGCCGAAGCGGACCGGCAGGCCGCCATACCCTGTCGGAGATCTTTACAAAACCACCCTCCCCGGCAGCGGCCGTCTTTCCACTGACGCCCCGGGACCCTGCCTGCGCTTGTATTGGTACCGGGCTTGCTAGTGGGTGGGCATCCATTGTTCTGTCCTGTTTTCCGGTATGGGGCCTGACTAAAAAAATCTTTTTTACAAGGAGGTTGCGGATATGTCTTTGAAAAGACTCGGATTGTTTTCTGTGGCGCTCATCCTCACGGTCTGCCTGAGCGGCAACGGCTGGGCCATCTACCTCGAAGATCTCAAGTTTGCACCGGGATTTGCCGGCATCCACCTGTCAGCCGGAGAGTCGTACGTCTCCGACCGGCACGACCTGAACCATCCCGACAGCATCCTGTTCGGATACTGCGAGGGAGCCCCCCGGTTCGAGGCGGGCGACACCATAAACTGGGCGAAGCTCTGCCTGTTCGTCAAGGACGATTTCGATTGCGGCTTCAACCTGGTAACGGAACGGGCCACGATCCACGCGGAAAACTTCGAGCTGGCACGGGATGTCGAGATCGACAGCGCGCTCCTGGGCTGCTGGAACATCTACAGCTACTACCTCACTGACTCCATGCTGGCGAGCCTTGCCCAGGACGGCGTGCTCAACTTCACCCTCAGCTGCACCTCGGGGGACTTCTGGTTCCTCAAGTCGGTCCTCACGGCGGACGTCACCCGGGGGTGCGAGCCTCCTGCTCCCGTGCCCGAGCCTGCGACCGTTCTGCTCCTGGGCAGCGGGCTCCTGGCCGCTGCGAGCTTCAGGAAGCGCGGCAGGTAGCCCGGGCGGGCGGCGAGAGCTCCGGCCGCGGCCGATATTCCGCAGCACGGTATCACCGGGGCCCGTTCTCGGGCCGGGCCCCGGCATTCTCCGGATCGTTCCTGCCCAACCCCTTGGACCTTCTGACGGCTCCGGGGTTTCAAACCCGCGCGGATTCGAACCCCGGCCGGGTTCCCCTGCCCCTCCAAGGTGGGCCTCCAGGGTTCTTCAGTACCGGCAGCCATCAGGCCGTAGCGTGGGGGCAACGCCTCAAACCCCGACCTCGCGGAACACCGCGGAGATGAGCTCCTGGGCCTCGGCCTGGATCCTCTCGAGGTGGTCCTGCCCCTTGAAGCTCTCGGTGTAGATCTTGTAGATATCCTCGGTGCCCGAGGGCCGGGCGGCGAACCACCCGCTCCGGGTCACCACCTTGATCCCGCCCAGGGGGGCGCCGTTGCCCGGGGCCTCGGTGATCTTTGCGACGATCTTCTCGCCCGCGAGCTCACGGGCCCGGATCATGTCCGGGGTGAGGTTCTTGAGCACCGCCTTCTGCCGGGGGCCGGCCGGGGCGTCGAGCCGCTCGTAGACGGGCGATCCGAAGCGGTCTTCCAGCCGGCGGTAATGCTCGGAAGGGTCCCTGCCGGTCACTGCCAGGATCTCGGCCGCCAGCAGGTCCATGATGAACCCGTCCTTGTCCGTGGTCCAGACCGAGCCGTCCTTTCTCACGAAGGACGCGCCAGCGCTCTCCTCGCCGCCAAAGGTGCACCGCGAGCTCAGGAGGCCCTCCACGAACCACTTGAAGCCCACCGGCACCTCCAGCAGCTTCCTTCCGAGGCCGGCAGCGACCCGGTCGATCATAGAGCTGCTCACCAGGGTCTTCCCCACGGCTGCATCCTCTGGCCAGCCCTTGCGCGCCGAGAACAGGTAGTCGACAGCCACGGCCAGGAAGTGGTTGGGGTTCATGAGTCCCTCGCTCCTGGTGACGATGCCGTGCCGGTCGAAATCCGGGTCGTTGCCGAAGGCGAGGTCGTAGGAGGCCTTGAGCTCGATGAGTCGGGCCATGGCATAGGGAGACGAGCAGTCCATCCGGATCTTGCCATCGTGGTCCAGGGGCATGAAGCCGAAGGTGGGATCGGCCTGGGCGTGCATCACGTCGATCTTCAGTCTGTACCGCTCAGCAATCCGCCCCCAGTAGGCATAGCCGGACCCGCCCAGGGCGTCGGCGCCCAGGGAAAGCCCGGCCGCACCCAAGGCATCCATCTCGAGGACGTTCTCCAAGTCGTTCACGTAGGGCGTCACGTAGTCGTGCATCCAGGTGGTGGCCGCCCGGAGCGCCCGCTCGTACGGCATGCGCTTCACACCGGCGTTGCCGGAGGACAGGAGCTCGTTCGCCGTCTTCTCGATCCACCCGGTTGCCTGGGTATCGGCCGGCCCCCCCTCGGGCGGGTTGTACTTGATCCCGCCGTCCTCGGGAGGGTTGTGGGAGGGTGTCAGCACGATGCCGTCAGCCAGAGAGGCCCTCCTGCCACGGTTGTAGCAGAGGATGGCGTGCGAGATCACCGGCGTGGGGGTGTAGCCGCCGTCTTCCTGGATCAGGACGTTCACCCCGTTGGCTGCCAGGACCTCGAGCGCGGTTCGCTCCGCCGGGCCGGAAAGCGCGTGGGTGTCCTTGCCCATGAAGAGCGGGCCGTCGATGCCCTGCATCGCCCGGTACTGGCAGACGGCCTGGGTGACGGCCAGGATGTGCGCCTCGTTGAATCCTCCCCTTGCCGAGGTCCCCCGGTGGCCGGAGGTCCCGAACGACACCCTCTGGGCCGGGTCCGAGGCGTCCACGGGGTATGAATAGTAGGCGTCGACGAGCGCAGATGCGTCAATGAGCATATCCGCGCTCGGCTGCCTTCCTGCCAGCGGATGCACCTCCATGATCTCTCCCTCCTTGCATTCCTCACAGAAAGAGGCGCCCCTGCCGGGGCCTTCCAAGTGCGCATGGTCCCCCTGCCGATGGGCCGGCCTGCAAGAGGACCTCCCCGGACCCCTGTGCCGGGGGCTGCATCCCGCCCGAGTCCCGGCAAAGCGGGCAACACCCCTTTGTTAAACCCTCAGGAGTTCCGCGGTTCCCCGCACCCGGGGCGATGCAGAGCCGGCCCCGGATGCGGAGGCAGGGATCAGTAGGTCGCTCCTCCCTCGTCGTAGATCTTCCTCAGGAGCTGCCGGTCCACGGTATCCCCATCCACGAAGTGGTTGGGCTCGGCCCCGCAGTAGGGACAGTTCAGCTCGGGATCGGTAATGACCTCTCCGCAGATGCCGCATACGATTTCCTTCATGCCACTCGTCCTCCTCTTATCAGTATTGTCGATCATCCGGGCTTTTTGGGGGAGAACATACCCATCGCGCTCCCTCATACCGGTTCATCGCATCTCCCGCGCATCTTCCAGATCTCCGCCAGGGCACGCCTCGCGGCATTGTACCCGCACATGCCGTGCACTCCTCCCCCGGGGGGCGACGAGGCCGAGCACACGCGGAAACGGCTCCATCCGAAGGCATAGGGCTTCAGGGAGACATCGGGCCTGAAAAGGAGCTGGAAGAAGGTGTTGGCCCCCCCGGTTATGTCGCCGCCCACCAGGTTGGGGTTGCGCTCGTGAAGACCCTCGGCCGTAATCACCCGCCGGGAGAGGATCAGCTTGGTGAACCCCGGTGCGAACCGCTCGATCTGCTGTTCGATGAGCGTCGAGACATCCCGGTGCGAGGCGTGAGGCACGTGGCAGTACGCCCAGGCGGTATGCCTGCCCTCGGGCGCCCGGGACGCATCGAAGATGCTCGGCTGCACGCAGATCACGAAAGGCTTCGCTGGATGGACCCCTTGCCTGACCTGGCGCTCCGACAGGGCGATCTCCTGGTAGGTGCCGCCGAGGTGCAGGGTAAGCGCCTCGCGGCACTCTCGCGCCGTCCAGGGGATGGGGCCCTTGAGCGCCCAGTCCACCTTGCAGACACCCGGGCCGTAGCCGTATCGCTGAAGCTGCAGCCGGTGCCTCCGGGGAAGCCTGTCCCGGGTTATCCAGAGGATCTGCCGGGGCGTCAGGTCGAGGAACAGCACCTGGGAGTACGGAAGGTCCCGAAAGTCGTATACCCTGCGCCTGAGCTCGAACTCCACGTAGAGCGACTGCAGGTAGGTCACGAGCGCATCGGTGACCCGCTGCGCCCCTCCCTTCGGAATGGGCCACCCCGTGGCGTGGGCCGAGGCCCCCATGAAGAGCGCGAACGCCGTGGTGCCGAGTGAATCAAGCGGCATGACTGCATGGGTCCCCAGCCCAGCGAACAGGGCCTGCACCTTGTCGGTCCTGAAGAGGCGCCTGGCCGAGCGATCCACCGGCTGGATGCCCTTCAGCCCGAAGGAGAGCAGGAGCCCGGGGTGGCGGGGCACGTGGAGAAGCGGCTGAAGAATCTCCCCGGCAAGGTC
>JBASVF010000029.1:0-11126 GCA_049275795.1 Desulfomonilia bacterium | reverse complement strand
GCATCTGTAATAGTACAAACATAAAACCTCCTCTTGAGGATGGCGCGTCCTATGCCCTAACCGCCATCCTTTTTTTTGTCCAAAAAACCCGGCAGCCCTTTGCCGGGTGAGCCGCGAGCACGGCTGGCCCGGATATTTTATCCTTGTATCCGGAGGGATTTTGTTCAATAGCTCAGGGAGAGACCCGAATCAAAGGAGGGGAGGGTTGGCTGCGGCAACTGACGAGCACGATGCGGGTACGTTCCGGTGGATGATCATCGATACCGAGACCACCGGGCTCAACGACCCGGTATACCCGATCGAGATCGCAGCCCAGCCCATGCAGGGGTGGGAGCCGCAGGGAGAACCCTTCCATGCCCTCATCAACTTCGATGTCCCCCTGGAGCCCGATGCGGTGAGAATCCACCGGTATACCCGCACCAGCCTCAGGCGGCTGGGAGGCCCCCCGCTCGAGACCCTTGAGCGGTTCAGGCTGTTCGCGGGCGATGTTCCCCTGGCGTCGTACAACCTCGCATTCGACTGGGACCGGGTTCTCGTGCCCACCTTCCGGCGCCTGGGAATACCCAATACCCTCAGGCCGGGTTTCTGCGTGCTCGATCTCGTCCGCAACGTTGTGCCCCGGCTGTACAGCTACCGGCTCATCACGGTGCTCAAGGCCTTCAGCATCGCGGAGACCCAGGTGCACCATGCCCTCGACGATGTCGAGATGGTCGTGCGTCTGCTTAAGGAAAAGATCGCTCCCCACCTGGAGCGCCACAAGGTTACCAGCCTGCGCGAGGTGATCGAGTGCTCCCGGGGCAGGCTCAAGGTCCCGCCCCTTGTTCCCTCGAAACCAAGGCCCGGCCCCGGCGACCTGCTCAGGAAGCTGGAGACGGAACGGGTCGAGAAGCCATAGGGCCCGCACACCTCCCTCAGACCCGGTCACGTAGCCCTGAGCACGCCCGGCCGTCATCGTTGCCCCCGCATCTGCGCCGGCATCACTATCCGGCCGCCTGGCAGGCGCCTCCCGCCGCAACACGCCCGCACCGGCACCGAAAGCCGCTCCCTTAAGCGCAAGAATCCCGCTGGATCTCTGTATCTGCACTACCGCCGATCCCGATGAATGCGGTTCAGGTAATTCTCCTGCAGAGAGGAAACCGGCGGCAGAGGGCTGCCGGCCGGGGGATGGAATGGTAAAGAGGGGCTCTCTCCTGTAAAACATTGACATAACTCATGCAATTTCTGGATCACAAGCTTAAGGGCATTGATGGGTGCGAATGAACGCGAGGCTGGGAAAGGTTCTTTCGATCACAGGGCAAAAACAGCGGGCCCGGCAGCAAACAGCCGCGAGGGGATGAATAATAAACTAATAAAATAAGGTACTAAGAAGATGGAAGATAGTCTGGCGCAAGGCAACGAGCTTCGAACAGCACGCCAGGAGGGGTTGACAAGGCCAAGAATGCCGGGTAGAATGAGATTCAGGTTCATGTAATGATCAAATGAAATTTATTCATCCGTGGTCCAAGACATCAGGGCATGGCGGGAATCATGGTTTTTTAAGAGGCGGCCGCAAACAGGGATTCGAACCATGGCCTCTGCATGACGAGGCCCTGGAGCCTGAAGCGGCCGAGTTGCCCTTGCGGATGGATCGATGCGCACCGGGGATTCCACCTCTAACCCGCACCGGCTGACGGGTTCATGCGTTGGGCGGGGCGGCCGGGTAAGGCGCCGGGGGTTGAAGCGCCTTGCCCGGGTATGCGCCGAAGGGCAGGATTGATGCAGCGCCTGACAGCGGGGGCTGGCCTTCCCCGGGTTTCGTGGCGGGCTGTTGCCGCGCAATGGGCGGATGCCGTATCACAGGATACGTCTCCGGTGCCGGATGCTGGCGTGCACCGGCTGCCTTCGTACCGGAGAAAGCCGGCCGGGCTGATGACGGGTGGATAATGCGAGGTTGCTCGTATGGGCGATGACAAGCGATCAAGGATCCTGGCTTCCGCCGAGGAGATCATGTCCGAAAAGCGGCTGGCCGACACTACGATCTCCGAGATAGCCGCCAGGGCCGGGGTGGCCGACTCCGTCATCTACCAGTACTTCAAGGGCAAGGAAGACCTCCTGTTCTCCGTGCCCGGCGAGCGGATGAAGGAAGTGCTGTTCCTGCTCGGCGAGCACCTGCAGGGCATCCGAGACCCGGAGAGCCGCCTGAGCAAAATGATCTGGTTTCACCTGAGGGATATCGACACCCACCCGGGCTACGGCAGGATCCTGATCCTGGAATGCCGCTCATCCCCCGACTTCTACCGGACGCCCGCGTACCAGCTGGTGAAGCAGTACGCGGATATCATGTACGGCATCCTGGAAAACGGTGTGAAGGCGGGCTCGTTCCGCCCGGACCTCAAGGTGAAGGTGGCCCGCGATATCATCCTTGGCATGCTCGACATGGAGGTGGTCAGCTCTCTGGCGCTGGCCGAGATCGAGCAGGGAGCGGCCGACCACGAGGACATCATGTCCCTGGTCCACGCCATGCTCGCATCGAATACACACCAGGTCCACACCAGGGTCGATCGCATTCTCAGCGCAGCAGAGCGGGTCTTTGCCGAGAAGGGGTTCACCAAGGCCAAGATATCCGAGATCGCCGGGATCGCGGGCATCGCCGAGGCAACGATCTACGAGTACTTCGAGAACAAGGAGGACCTCTTCCTCTCCATACCGCAGCGCCGTTTCCAGGAGAACCTCGAGGAGCTCTCCGAGGCCTTCGATATCAGGCACCCGGTGAGCAAGCTCAAGAGATTCACCAAGTATTACTTCATTCTCATGCTCACCCAGGAGGAATTCCTCAAGGTCTTCCTGCTCCAGCTCCAGCTCAACACGCGGTTCTACACCTCGAAGGCGTTCGAGAGTTACCGGCGATACTTCGAGATGGTCGAGGGCATCATCGAGGAGGGCAAGGAAACGGGGCATTTCCGCGCCGATGTCAACCCCCGCGTGCTCCGGAACATGTTCTTCGGGGCGTTCAGCCACCTGGCGCTGAGGTGGATCATGTTTCAGGACGGCAGGGATCGTGACAAGATCCAGGAGATCGAGCATGCGGCGAACCTGTTCTGCTCTGCGGTAATGGCGTTTCAGGGAGACGAGGAATGACCTGCCGGCCGCTCTCGGGGCAGCTGCATGCGGCATCGATCGGGGGAGTGCGCCTTCGAGAGGCAATCGGATCCGGACGGGCCGGGGCTCTGGCACCGGGCCGGCCAACCCGGTGCAGGGGGATAGCATCCGGAGAGAACAGGCATTGCGGGGCCCGCTAGCCACGTGCCCGCTCTTCTCTCGAGCAGGGAAGGGCCCGGTTGCGGGACTTCCCGGGGTAGGTGAAGGCAATCGTGAAACAGCAGGGAACAGGTGTGCCACAGGAACATGAAGTGAAGGGAGGAAACGATGGGGAACAGGGATGATGTCGTAATCGTGAGCGGGGTCAGGACGCCGTTCAGCAAGTTCGGCGGAACGCTGAGAAACATACACAGCACCGACCTAGGCTGCCTGGTCATCAAGGAGAGCCTCAAGAGGGCGGGGCTCAAGGGGGAAGACCTCGACGAGCTCTACTACGGCATGTGCGACCAAGCCGAGGCCGCGCTGTACGACAACGTGAACGGACGCCAGGCGCTGCTGCGCGCCGGCCTGCCCAATGACCTGGTGTCACTGACCATCGACCGGGCGTGCTGCTCATCGCTCTGCGCCGTTCATCTGGGACGGAGGGCCATACTGCTGAACGAGGCGGATACCTGCATGGCCGTGGGCGCCGAGAACATGAGCAACACCCCGCTCCTGATCAACGGGCACCGCTGGGGATCGGGGATGAGTCCGCTCCTGGTCCAGGACTACCTCAACCCCATCACCTATCGCGAGTACACTCCCCTGGCAAAGGATGCCGGCGAAATCGCCCTCGAGTACGGCATATCGCGTGAAGAGCAGGACCTGTGGGCCCTGGGCTCGCAGCGGAAGTGGGCCGAGGCCGACAAGGCCGGGAAGTTCAAGGATGAGCTCGTGCCCGTCGAAGTTCCCGGGAAACGGGGAGCCACGGTCATCTTCGATCGGGACGAGTTCCCCAAGCCCGACACCACCCTGGAAGGGCTGGCAAAGCTCAAGACCATCTACGGAAGCCCCACCGTGACCGCGGGGAACGCTCCGGGCCTCGATACGGGCGCGGCCGCGGTGATCATCATGCGGCGGTCCAAGGCGGAAGAGCTGGGTGTCGAGCCGCTGGCCACCATCGTCTCGGTGGCGAGCGGCGCGAGCGAACCCCGGAGAATGGCCGAGCTCCCCGGCTTCGTGATCCAGAAGGCACTGAAGCGCTCCGGCCTGGGCATCGACGACATGGACGTAATCGAGATCAACGAGGCCTTTGCCGCGGTTACCCTGGTTTCCACCAAGATCCTCGCCGGGGGCGACGAGAAGAAGTGGCGCGAGCTCCTGAAGAAGACCAACCCCAACGGCGGCGCCATCGCAATCGGCCATCCCGTGGGGGCGAGCGGCGCACGGATCCTCATCACCCTGATGTACGAGCTCAGGAGGCGGGGCGGCGGCTATGGTGTCTGCGGCATCTGCGGTGGGCTGGCCCAGGGCGACTGCGCCATCATCAGGGTAGACTAGAAGAGAGAGCTCCCGTGCCTTGAATCCGTGAGGGCCCAGAAACGGACGTAAGCCGGTATGACCCCACGCAGCCAAGGAGGTATCGGGGTGAAATACCCGAAAGCACGAGATCGAAGAGAGAACAGCGGCCATGCCGATCAACCGGCCCCAGGCGCCCGTCTTCACGCACCCGGATGAAGCGCTGTAACCTCCCGGTGGCCGGGTTGATCTCCATCCCGTGGGATACGCTGGGTAGAAACGGGTTCGGGCACCGGGAATAGACGTTATCAATACCATTACACAGAGAAAAAGGAGTGCCGCCATGCCGATAATGAACGCAAAGGAGTACGAGGAGTCCCTGAGGAAGCTCAACCTTAAGGTCTATATGTTCGGCAGGAGGGTGGAGAATGTGGTGGACGACCCGATCATCCGCCCCTCGATGAACGCGGTGGCAGCCACCTATGAACTCGCCCACAGGCCGGAGTACGAGGATCTCATGACTGCCACCTCGCACCTGACCGGCAAGAAGATCAACCGGTTCACCCACATTCATCAGAGCACGGAAGACCTGGTGAAGAAGACCAAGATGGGCAGGCTCCTCGGTTCGCTCACCGGGTGCTGCTTCCAGCGCTGCGTGGGCATGGACGCCCTGAACGCACTGTCCATGACCACCTACGACATCGACCGGAAGTACGGCACCGAGTACAACGAGCGTTTTTTGAAGTACCTCGGGTATGTCCAGGAAAACGACCTCACCTGCGACGGCGCCATGACCGACCCCAAGGGCGACCGCGGAAAGGCGCCTCACCAGCAGGCCGACCCTGACCTGTATTTGCGCGTGGTAGAGGAGCGCCCCGGGGGGATCGTGGTCAGGGGTGCGAAATCCCACCAGACCGGCGCCGTGAATTCGCACGAGATCATCGTCATGCCTACGGTCAGCATGCGCGAGGAAGACCGGGACTACGCCCTGTCCTTCGCGCTGCCCTCGGACGCGGAAGGCATCATCTACATCATGGGCCGCCAGTCGTGCGACACCCGCAAGCTCGAGAAGGGCACCCTCGACCGGGGCAACCAGATCTACGGCGGCCACGAGGCGCTGGTGGTCTTCGATGACGTGTTCGTTCCCTGGGAGCGGGTGTTCATGTACAAGGAGTGGGATTTCGCCGGGCAGCTGGTGGAGCAGTTCGCCTCGTATCACCGCCAGAGCTACGCGTGCAAGGTGGGGGTCGGCGACGTGCTGATCGGTGCGGCCCAGTGCGTGGCCGAGTACAACGGGGCGCACAAGGCCTCGCACATCAAGGACAAGATCATCGAGATGAACCACTTGAACGAAACGATGTTCTGCGCATCGCTCGCCTGCGCCGCCGAGGGGCACCGGGAGCCGAGCGGCACCTACTACGTCAACACCCTCCTCGCGAACGTCTGCAAGCAGAACGTCACCCGGTTCCCCTACGAGATCGCCCGCCTGGCGCAGGACATTGCCGGCGGGATCCTGGTGACCCTGCCCTCGGAGGAAGACCTGCGCTCGCCCGAGGTGGGTAAGTGGATCGAGAAGTACTTCCGGGGCAGCCCGGAAGTCTCCACCGAGGCGAGGATGCGCATGCTCAGGCTCATCGAGAACATCACCATGGGCTCGGCCGCGGTCGGCTACCTCACCGAGTCCATGCACGGCGCAGGCTCGCCGCAGGCGCAGCGCATCATGATCTCGCGGCAGGTCAACATGGACGAGAAGAAGCGCATCGCCAGGAAGCTCTGCGGCATCGACAAGGATGGATAACCGGACTAGGGTCGGTTTGAAATTCTGCGGTGGGTGCCGGGCCCGGTACGACCGGGCCGAGGCCGCCCGGCGGATACGGGAGGCCCTTTCCGGGACCATCGAGCTCGTTGCCCCGGACAGCGGAGATACAGCCTTCGTGCTCGTGATCTGCGGGTGCGAGACCGCCTGCGCGGACATCAGGCCCTTTGCGCACCGGGAGCTTCGGTTCGTCACCAGCAGGGAACAGGCCGCGGCCTTTATCGAGGAGCATAGAAAGCCGGGCCCGCAAATCGACACCCCGGCCGTGAAGCCGCTCGATTGCCCATGATCTCGGGCCGATGGCCCGCCTTCAAGGGGAAATGTCCTGGGCTCCGGGTTCGAACAGGAGACAGCTGGCGGATGTGTGAAGGGAAAAGGGCGATCGTAACCCGGTCCCGCCGAGGGGTCGGCGAGGCTTGATCCCCGGCTTTCGCCCGGGAGTGGCCGGATTCGACGGGAGACCGGCTCGCCGGGGCTCGAGACGAGACCTCCTTGGGTGGGTGTTCCGGTGGTTTCGGGGAAGACCGGCACAGCATTCGGGTGAGAGATAAAGACCCTGTCGGACCTTGAACGTTAACGCCTCCTACGCCGTTGATGCCGTGTGGAACATCCCTTCGCCCTCTTGGAGATAATCCTGTGCCGCTCTATTGTAAGCTTTAGAACCGTTGAGGCAGGCACAGTCGTCCACGTCGGCGGACCGGTTCACCCCGGTTTTCCAAGACCTGTCCTTATGTAAGCAAGAAGGCTTGGTCCCGTCCGGACAGGGGCCTGATCCAGATCCATGGCAGAGCCGAAGATGATCGAGCTGGCGCTTCAGGGCGGCGGCTCCCACGGTGCGTTTACCTGGGGGGTGCTCGACCGCCTTCTCGAGGACGATCGGGTCAGGATCGAGGGGATCTCGGGCACGAGCGCGGGCGCCATGAACGCGGTGGTGGTTGCCGACGGCCTCGACCGCGGCGGTAAACAGGGGGCCAGGGAGGCGCTGCAGAAATTCTGGACAGGGGTGAGCGAGGCAGGCCGGTTCTCGCCCTTCCAGCGCACCCTGGTCGACCGGATGCTGGGCAGGTGGACCCTCGACTTCTCTCCTGGGTACCTTCTGTTCGACCTGGCATCCCGGCTGGTCTCGCCGTACCAGCTCAACCCGCTCAACGTAAACCCGCTTCGCGATCTCATCATCGCCCTCGTGGACTTCGACCACGTCCGGCACGCCGAGGGCATCAATCTGTTCGTCTCGGCCACCAACGTGCGCACCGGCAAGCTCAAGGTCTTCAGGCGCGAGGAGATGACCGCGGACATGGTCATGGCATCGGCCTGTCTGCCGTTCATCTTCCATGCCGTGGAGATCGATGGCGAGGCCTACTGGGACGGCGGCTACATGGGCACCCGGCGTTGTTTCCACTGGTCATGGAGTGCCAGGCCCGCGACCTGGTGATCGTGCAGATCAACCCTATATCCCGGAACCGGCTGCCGGTTCGGGCGAACGAGATCCTCAACCGCATCAACGAGATCACCTTCAACGCGAGCCTCATGAAGGAGGTGCGCTCGCTTGCCATCCTCAAACGGCTCATCGAAGAGTGCGGCCACGAGGACGAGCGCTTCAAGGACGCGCTCTTCCATCGCATCAACGCTGATGTCGAGCTCGAGCCGTTGAGCGTCTCGAGCAAGGTCAACACGGAGCAGGAGTTCCTCGAGCACCTGCACGACGTGGGGTACCGCTCCACCGGGGCTTGGCTCGATGAGAACTACCGGCACCTGGGGGAACGTTCCACCCTCGACATCGAGTCCGTGTATCTCGATGATTCAGGGGGATGAAACCCGGTATCCCGGGGATTGTCACTGTGCTCCTCTTTTCTTGCCGGGTTAGCCTTATTTACGGCATCGATATACGATGCTTTCACAACTTATTCTGCAATCGAATGAAACAACATCTATTCTTCTTCAACTCCTGAAATAAAAAAGCCCGCCTGACCGTTTAGGTCTGACGGGCTCTTGAGTCCTCTAACAATATTATATAATCGAAGAATGTTGATGAACCGGTTCTCTCACAATAGTGTACCTATCAATATTTAGAAGTCGATCTGCCACTTTGCGCCGATATACCTGGTGGCCTTCTTCTCATCATCGCCGAAAGAATCGTCGAGGTAGTCAAGCACGCCAATCTCGGGAACTATTATGAAAGAGCCGTAAACCGGGATGGTCGTGTTAAGGTAGTAGGCCATGATGGTGTTTTTGTCGTCGCCATACGTACCGACCGCGTCATCCAGCTGTGAGTATCCATAACCAAAACCGGCCTCGACCGTGCACTTGCCTACCTTGGAGCCAACGACGAGGTAGCCGCCCGCATTCGTTTCGTCCACAACACTGCCTGTTGTGTCAAACTGAGCACCCGCCGCATCCCTGATGGCCATATCCAGGTTCTTGCCGTTCTGCGCATAGTAAATCAGCCCCCTTACGAATACCGGATCCAGGGTGATTCCGCCGCCGACACCTGTAATCCAGCAGTTCACGGTCTTATCGCCGAAGTTGGTGGCGTCCATGATGACGTCATCGACACTGTAGGAGAGGAATCCGCCGAACACATCAACGAAGTAATTCTGATTGCTTAGGCGGTAGCTGACCTCCAGTTTGGGCGTGAGCGAATCCACATCTCCGCTCGTCGCATTCATCTTTGAAGAGCCTCTGTCCTCGACAAAGGCTATCTTGAAGCCTTTTACGGCTAACTGGACCATGACAGTCCTTCGTTCGGCCGGGTTTCCATAGGTTATCAAGTTGGCATCATCAGCATAGACCTGGTTGCTGTAGTTCAACAATCCTATCGGGGTGTAGTCTTGTCCGATTTTTAGGGATCCCCAGCCCATGTCATAGGTTGCGAATAGCCTCCTGGTGCTCAAACCGGCATCATCATCTACACTGAGCTCATACATTCCGAATATCTTGTCCCGGGTAAATCTCGCTCCAATCCTTGAGGTTAACTGATTATCCCAAGTAAGAGTCTCATCATCTCCTGTGGCGGTGTCTACATCATTATAGAACGTCGCCACCCGGACGCTGCCGAAAAATTCGATGCCTCCAACCTTTTTTTCTAGATTCGAGACACGTTCTTCCAGCGATTTGTCCTCTGCGGGAAGAGGCGCGGAAAAGAAGAATATCACTCCAACCAAAACCAGGCAAATCGTTAATGTTTTCTTCATACTGTTTTCTCCCTCGTAAGTTGAATTTGTTAAGTCGCCTCAGTGCAAGCGGAATGATGTTTGTTTCTTTCCGTGGAACCGAACTGCATCTTCCTGTCTGAACGCTTTCGATGTTTTTTTGGAACTCCCCGAACTACATATGCTCTCCAGGCTACACTATACCCCCATAGTCATGGTTCTCGGGTCTTTCACTTGAGCGCAGTGCATCTGTGGCAGGCACAGCTTATATTGAAACTTTCTCCCCGAACTTCTTTTCCAAATCGTCGGTGACTTCTTTTTAGACTATGTTTCCCAAAAGTCGGCCAGCCTGAGAGCACGGCATGAGAAGTTCCATCGGGTCCCGGTATACCCTCTACCCGAACTTCGTGAGGGCCTGAGTGGCAAGCTCCTGCTGATTCATCTCTGCATTTGCTTCAGAAGGTAACCATTACCGGCGGTTCAGCTCTTTTTATATGCTTCATCATTCATGACACGTATTGCAGTTGATATACTCACCAGTATGGTGACATCCTCCGCAATATTGGGCGACAGCCGGATTCTTCTTATGCTCTTTATGGCAGTTACTGCATTCATCCATGTTATCCTCATGCTTGGGTGGTTTAGGAAGATCATGTGGATTAAACACGTGTCCCGTCAAATCCGTCAGAGTTTTACTGCCTGCCGTCCGTTTTGCCAGATCAGCATAGGTCCCGTGGCACTTAAGACAGAATTCTTTCGGATACCGCCGCGGTTTAACGAAATTAGGTGCACCCGGTTTTACATTTGCATGTGATGTTTTAAGCGCCTCTGGATCATGACAAATCGTGCATTCCCCTATGCCCTTCTTGGCGTGAACACTGGCATGCATGGTGCTGTCGGTCAAGGATTTCACCTGCTTGTCGTGGCATGTGGAACAGTTTGTTGAGTCAATGCCCGGCGCTGACGGAGAAAGTGTTTCGCAGTAAACGGAAGGTGCTGCCATATACATCGCAATAACGCCGGCGAGCAGGGTTACCACGATTTTTTTACTCATCTTTGCCCCCTCCATTCTTTTCTTAAAGTTGCTCAGTCTGTTTATGGTGAGGGGCAGGTAAAACATTCCCATCCCCTCACCTCCTTGATGAAGAAGAGCTCTCCGTCAGATTTTCACGCCTGCCGCATGTTTTGCAGCAACATAGCCCATAACGGTGCAACGGCCGAGACTACCGATGTCAGCATCCATGGAGTATTCGTACTGATTGAATCCTCCGGCGTTATTGCCGCAGGCGTACAACCCGGGAATAACTTTCCCGTCCTTGTCTAAGACCTGGAAGTTTTCATTGACCAACGGTCCGGCCTGCGTTACCAGGATGCCCACCGTTGTCCTGACAGCGTAATAAGGCGGCCGATCAATCGGGAAGAGCGTCTGGGGGTCTTTGCCGAAATCTTCGTCATATCCCGTTTTCACAATCTGGTTGTACCGCGCTACTGTTTCCTTGAACGTTTTCACATCCAAGTCTGCGCCAATACCGAGGGCCGGCCCCTCTTTAATCATCTTCGCCGCCAACTCATCGAGGGTGTCAGCC
>JBASVF010000028.1:0-5152 GCA_049275795.1 Desulfomonilia bacterium | reverse complement strand
CCAGGTAGCTCGGGTTAGTGAGATAGGCCGGGAACAGCACGGGCGAGTTCTCGTCCGTTGCGTCCATCAGGGTGTACGTCCCGTCCTGGTTGCGGATGCAGGAGACCGCGTGGTTGAAGAACGGCTGCGGCACCTCGGGGTCCTTCTTGGGCCCGTTCATGATGAGCACGGGGTAGGCTTCGAACCCGGCGATGCGCAGCATGGCCACGAGCAGCGCGGCCTTGTCCCTGCAGATCCCGGCCCTGCGTTCGAAGGTCATCCGCACGGGGTGAGGCTCGTAGCCGGGCGCCTCCTTCTCCACGGTGATGCCCAGGTACCTCACCTCCTGGGATACCCACTGGAAGATCGCCCGGAGCTTTTCCTGCTCGCTCTCACTTCCCGAGACAAGCTCGGAGACCATTCTCTTCATCTCGGGGGTGATTGCCTCGATGTGCGGCCGGCAGAGCTTCCAGTACCACCTCGAGACGCTCTCCCAGTCCGGGATGGTGCTCAAGAGGAGCCGCTGCACCTGAGTGTATAGCTTCGGCATCTGGGGCTCTTCGAATGTGCGAGGAACATTGCGGGCCGTCCAGGTATAGTAGATGCCCCCGTCAGAGTAGCCGGAGACAGACTCAACAGTACCTGGGATTTCGTTCTTGAGCTCCATGCTCCTCAAGGGCATGTCTTCGGGCGCTACCACGGTATACTCGTAGCGCACGATGGGATCGACGCCCTCGAGCAGGACATAGTCGCTGAACTGCCCGGGCATGCGCGCCTTGCCGAAATGGTCGTACACGATGTAGTGCACGGTATCGCCGACGTTCAGCTCCGGGATGGTCACCCGCAGGAGGCGGTTGTTGGGGTCGTAGATATTCGCGTCCATCTGTGACTGCTCCGCCATCTCGCTGCTGTTGGCCGCCAGGTCGATCCTCTCCACGGAGCCGTCCTCCCGGATGACCTCCACGAGCTGGAACTCCGTGGTGTTGTAGGGGATGGTGAACGAGGAGGTGATGCTCTTGTACCTTCGACGGCCTTTCTCGTTGAGAATCTTCACGTACGACTCGTACCACTCGTCGTAGGTGCCGTCCTTCTCGTAGGACACGAAGTGCCGGCAGTCCACCACCACGACCTCTGCGTTGGGATAGGCCTTCGCATTGACAGCCTGCGCCGATTCCAGGACGACATCGCGGCTCAACGGCGTAAAGGTGAGCGCCGAGCACAGAGGCGCATATCCGAACAGCCATACGAGCGCGCCTGCCCCCCATCCTCCAAAGCGTGACATCATGTGATTCATGCAGCCATTCCTTTCCACTCTAAGAGGGCGTTATGATTGTGTTCGGAGGGGACCACTCATGACCCTTGCATAAAAGTCTAATGAACCCACCCTGCACTGCGTTGATTGGATGAGCCTAAACTATTTTCGCGGAGGATTTCAATGCCGAATTCACGCATCCGTGTGGCAGCCGGGAATAATCGTCCGAAATGCCCTGAATGTATCTGAAGATACCGGCTCCGGATTTTTCTCCCCTCCGGCCGTTTCCGGGGATGCCGCTGGCTCGCGGGGAACTGCGGTCCTCTCCTGCGAAGGATTTGACGGCGCAAGGGTTTGCCCCGGACCCAAGCCTCTGGCCTCACCGTTCAGCCGATCAGATGCTGCATGGCCGGGCCAGGCCCTCTCCCCTGCAGCCGATTCGACGCCCGGTGCGGCCCTACGGGCCATTGGCGGCCGTATCCCGGCCCTCCTGTTGCTGAGGTTAGCAGGTCCCTCACCGGGTGAAAGGGCGAAAAGAGCTATCCATCCCCTGCCCTTCCCCGGGCGGGAAAGCGCCCTTATTCCGCCGAGCCGTCCCTGAGCAGGAGGCACGCGCGGACGAACTCGCGGAACAGAGGGTGGGGCTGCATGGGCTTGGACTTGAACTCGGGATGGAACTGGCAGCCCACGAACCAGGGATGACCGGGCAGCTCGATCATCTCCACCAGCGAGGTCTCGGGATTGCGTCCGCTTATGACGAGCCCCCTCTCGGTGAGCATCTTCTCGAAGGCGTTGTTGAACTCGTAGCGGTGCCGGTGACGCTCCGAGATCTCGCCAGTACGGTAGGCCTCCATGGCGCGGGATCCCTGGGTGAGGGTGCAGCGGTAGGCGCCGAGACGCATGGTGCCCCCCTTCCTGGTGAGATTCCGTTGGCCCGGGAGAAGATCGATGACCGGTGCCGGGGTCTGCGGGTCGAACTCGGTGCTGTTGGCGCGCTCCAGGCTGCATGCGTTCCGGGCGAATTCGACCACGGCGAGCTGCATTCCCAGGCAGATCCCGAAATAGGGGATGCCGGAGGTCCTGGCATGGCCGGCGGCCCGGATCATGCCCTCGATGCCGCGGTCGCCGAAGCCTCCGGGCACCAGGATGCCGTGTATGCCTTCTAAGAACGGGGAGATGTCCTCCTCCTTCGTGAACGCTTCGGCATCCACGTAGATCCGGTTGACCCGGACGGCGTTGAACAGGCCGGCGTGCTCGAGCGCCTCGTTGAGGCTCTTGTAGGAGTCGGTGAGCTTCACGTACTTGCCGACAACCGCGATGTTCACCTCCTTCTCGCGGTTCTCGAAGGCCTCCACGAGCTTCTCCCATCCCTGCATCATGGGCTCGCGGGTCCACATGCCCAGGTACTCCACGATCCGCTCGTCGAGCCCCTCGCGGTGGAACTCCACGGGCACTTGGTAGACGTTGTTCACGTCGATGGCATTGATCACCGCATCCTTCTCCACGTTGCAGAACAGGGCGATCTTTTCCTTGAGCTCGGCAGAGAGCCTCTTCTCGGACCGGCACAGCAGGATCTGGGGCTGGATGCCGATCTCGCGGAGCTTTTGCACGGAGTGCTGGGTGGGCTTGGTCTTGAGCTCGCCCGCGGTGGGGATGTAGGGCACCAGGGTGAGGTGGATGTACAGAACGTTGGAGCGTCCCATGTCGAAGCCGAACTGCCGGATCGCCTCGAGGAACGGGAGCGACTCGATGTCCCCCACCGTGCCGCCGATCTCCACGATGGCGATGTCACAGTCGTCTGCGGCATCGATGATGCGCGCCTTGATCTCGTCGGTAATGTGCGGGATCACCTGTACGGTCTTACCCAGGTACTCGCCGCTGCGCTCCTTCTGGATGACGGCGTCGTAGACCTGGCCTGTGGTGAAGTTGTTCTTCGCCGACAGGGGCGATGAGGTGAACCGCTCGTAATGGCCCAGGTCCAGGTCGGTCTCTGCGCCGTCGTCGGTGACGAAGACCTCGCCGTGCTGGAACGGGCTCATGGTGCCCGGGTCCACGTTGATGTAGGGATCCAGCTTGATGTTGGTGACCTTGAGCCCCCGCGCCTCCATGATGGCCCCGATGGATGCCGCCGAGAGCCCCTTGCCAAGGGAGGAGAGCACCCCCCCGGTTATGAAGATGTACTTGGTCGTTTTCCTGTGCGACATGTACGCTCCTCTCATCTTCTCAATTCAGAGAAGGCCCGCCCGTGTCGCCGGGGCCCGTTCTCCGGCCGCAAGGCGTAAAGGCCCTCTATAGAACCTGTTCACGGGTTTCTTTTCCCGGACTCCTCGCATAGAGCTCCTTAAGCGGCGCAATCCGGAAGTCGCCCGACTTCATGGCCCTGATGGCCTCCACACTCGCCCGGGACGCCGCGATGGTGGTGGCGTAGGGGATGCCGTAGCGCACGGCGCTCCGGCGGATGTGCTGGGCGTCGAGCGACGGCTTCCTGCCCAGGCTTGTGTTTATGATCATCTGGATCCCGCCGTTCTTGATGTGGTCCACCACATTGGGCCTGCCCTCGCTCACCTTGAGCACGGTCTCGGCCCTGATCCCGCTCGCCTCCAGGCGACGGGCCGTCCCTCCCGTGGCAAGGATCTTGAACCCCAGCTCTTCGAAGGCCTTTGCCACCTGCACGATCCGCTCCTTGTGGATATCGTGCACGCTGATGAACACGGTACCGCCCACGGGCAGGCCCATGCCGGCCGCGAGCTGCGACTTGGCGAAGGCCGCCCCGAAGCTCCAGTCGATGCCCATGACCTCTCCCGTGGACTTCATCTCGGGCCCCAGGCCCACGTCCGCGTCCGGGAAGCGCTGGAACGGGAACACGGCTTCCTTCACGCAGGTATACGGCGGGATGACCTGCTCGGTGAAGCCGATCTCATGAAGCGTCCTGCCCAGCATGACCATCGTGGCGATCCTGGCCAGGGGCCTGCCGATGGCCTTGCTCACAAAGGGCACGGTCCTCGATGCTCGGGGGTTTACCTCCAGGACGTAGAGGTCCTCGCCCTTGACCGCATACTGGATGTTCATGAGCCCCACCACCTTAAGCTCGCCCGCGATGAGCCGGGTCTGCTCGGCGATCCGCTCCAGGATCTTCGCCGGCAGGGTCACGCTCGGCAGCACGCACGCGCTGTCTCCGGAGTGCACGCCCGCCTCCTCGATGTGCTCCATGATCCCGCCGATCACGGTGACACAGCCGTCCGAGACCGCATCCACATCGACCTCCACGGCGTCCTCCAGGAACCGGTCGATGAGCACCGCATTGCCGGGAAAGAGCTTGAACACCCTCACGATGAAGGCCTCCAGGGTCTTCATGTCGTAGATGATCTCCATGGAACGCCCGCCCAGCACGTAGGAGGGCCGCACCAGCACCGGGAACCCAATGCGCCGGGCCGCGTCGAGCGCCCCTCCGACATCGAAGGCGATCTCGCTTGCCGGCTGCTTGAGGCCGAGCTTGTCCACGATCCTGCCGAAGAGCTCCCGGTCCTCGGCCCGGTCGATCGCGTCTGGCTGGGTGCCCAGGATGGGAACCCCCTCCTTCCACAATCCCCGGGCGAGGTTGAGCGGGGTCTGCCCCCCGAACTGCACGATCACTCCCAGGGGATTCTCGGCCCTCACCACGCACAGCACGTCCTCCAGGGTCAGGGGCTCGAAGTAGAGCCGGTCCGAGATGTCGTAGTCGGTGCTGACCGTCTCGGGGTTGGAGTTGATCATCACGCTCTCGAAGCCCATCTCCCTCACGGCGAACGAGGCGTGCACGCAGCAGTAGTCGAACTCGATACCCTGGCCGATCCGGTTGGGGCCGCCGCCGATGATCACGACCCTGGGCCTGTCCGAGGGCCTGGTCTCGGTCTCGGTCTCGTAGGTGGAGTAGTAGTAGGG
>JBASVF010000027.1:0-2718 GCA_049275795.1 Desulfomonilia bacterium | reverse complement strand
CCGGGGTTATTCCCTTGGATCGATCCGGCAGGTCCTGGCATAGTCCAGGAACGCCCGGTGGTGGGGCAGGGGGGTGAACTGCCGGCGGGTGACGATCGAAAAGTTCCGGAAGATCCCGGGATACTTCAGTGGTATATTCACCACGAGACCCTGGCTGAGCTCGCGCCTTACCGCGTGGATGGAGATGACGGTGATGCCCAGGCCCGCGATGACAGCCTCCTTTACCGCCTCTGACGACCCCAGCTCGCCGGCGATCGTAAACCGCGTAAGGGGCGGGAGTCCGTTGTCCGCTAGGAAGGACTCGAAGATGGCCCGGGTTGCCGAGCCTTTCTCGCGCAGGATGAAGGGCTCGGTGAGGATGTCTTCGATTCCAACCGGGCCGGAGCCCTCCAGGTGACTGCCCTTGGGAGCGGCCAGGATGAGCTCGTCGCTCCAGACAGGCTCGCAGAGGAGCCTGCGATCGTTTATCTCCTTGCCGATGAAGCCGATCTCCACCCGGCCTCCGAGCACCATCTCGATCACCTCGTCGCTGTCGCTCGAGAGGATGCGCACCTGGAGCTCCGGGTATGCCTGCCTCAACCCCGTGAGCACCCTGGGCAGGATATAGGTCGAAGGGATGGTGCTGGTGCCGATAAAGACCGTACCCGAGACCCCCTCGCTCAGCGAGAGGACCTTTTCCCTGGCCTCGTCCCTGAGCTTGAGGATCTTCCTGGCATAGGTGTAGAGCACCCGGCCCTCCTCGGTGAGCGAGATGCCAGCTCGGGTGCGGTCGATGAGCCTGCGATTCGCAAAGACCTCGAGATTCCGGATATGCTTGCTCAAGGAAGGCTGGGAAAGGAATATCTTCTTTGCGGCCTGGGAAAAGCTCCGTTCTTCCACCAGGGCCGCCAGCGCCTCGAGCTGCTGGAGCGTGATGTGCCTGAATTGATCGGTCATTGTGAATAACACCATAGCCTGGAGCGGCCCTTGAAATCAATACCGAAATATAGTCAAAATGAATGGAGATGATTCATTGATTTATCTTGATCAACAGAGCGGAACCCGGGGTGCAAGCCCATGAATGCTGGCATTCTCCTCTGGATATTCCGGAGAGGATATGCCATAAGGAGCTTGGAGACAGGAGATGGCTGACAGCGGAAAGGATGAAAAGGTCAGGCTCACCCTCATGGCGCGCGGCGCCGGTTGAGCGTGCAAGCTCGGTCCGGAGGTTCTGGACCAGGCGATCGGCTCGCTTCCGGTCATGACGCACCCGGATCTGCTGGTGGGCATGGACAGGCCCGACGACGCCGGGGTGTACCGGATCAGCGACGATACGGCGCTCATCCAGACCCTGGACTTCTTCACCCCGGTGGTGGACGAGCCCTATCTTTTCGGCCAGATCGCGGTGACCAATTCGCTGAGCGACGTGTACGCCATGGGGGGCAGGCCCCTGCTCGCCATGAACATCATCTGCTTTCCCCAGAACGGCGAGGTTTCGATCCTCAAGCAGATTCTCAAGGGCGGCTACGACAAGATGGCCGAGGCGGGCGTGCTGCTCGTGGGAGGCCACAGCGTAGACGATCCGGAGATCAAGTACGGCCTTTCGGTAACCGGGGTGGTGCACCCGGATAAGGTCCTCAAGAATTCCGGGGCAAGGCCCGGAGACCTCCTCGTCCTCACCAAGCCTCTGGGAACCGGGATCGTCTCGACTGCGGCCAAGGCCGACATGGCGGGAGAAAAGGCCCTCAAGAAGAGCATCGCGGTCATGAACACCCTCAACCGGCGGCCTGCCGAGCTCATGGAAGGACTCGAGGTCCACGCCTGTACCGACATCACCGGCTTTGGCTTCCTGGGCCATGCCTGCGAGATGATCGAGGAAAGCGGGGTCGGCATGATCATTCATGCCTCGAGCGTGCCGGTGATCGAAGAAGCCCTCGAGTACGTATTCATGGGCCTGATCCCCGGGGGCTGCTACCGGAACGAGAAGTTCCGGGCCTCCCTGGTAGAGGTCGAGGGTCTTGTGGATGATGATCTGATGAAAGTACTGTTCGATCCCCAGACCTCGGGCGGCCTGCTCGTCTCGCTTCCCGGTCCCGATGCTGGGCGGCTGCTTGAGATGCTGCACGAGGAGGGCATCAGGGACGCAGCCATCGTCGGGGAGATCGTGAGTGAACCCGTGGGGAAGATACGGGTGAAAGGTTGATCTCCGCGCCGCTCTCCCGGGTGCTTGAGTCTGGGCCTTCGATCGGGCAAGACCCGCAGGCGCCCGGGACGCCCTTCATAGGAACGGCATCCCGGCCCTTGCGAGCGCAATTCATCAATTCTTTTCTATGACCACCCGGTAGCCGCTCCCGTCGGGCTCGATCGCCGCGACCTTCCATCCCTTGCTTGAGGCCGCGCGTGAGACGTTCTCCTTCGCGGTGTCCGTGTCTACCAGGATCTCGATCCTGCCTTTCTGCTGCTCCTTGATCCTGCCCATGGTCAGGATCACCGGCTGGGGGCACGAGAGCCCCCGGGCGTCGACTGTCGAATTCATGCGAGTTCCCCCTTATGCAATCTTGGTTCTCATGGTGAAACCGATGAACAGGCACACGAGCAGGCCAACCACCACGGCTGCGGCCCCGTAGGTGGCGATCCCCGCAGTGGAGCTCGCCAGGCCGAAGTTGTGGGATATGGCGGCGCCCGCCACCATGCCGATGACGAACACGGCCGCATCGCCGTCGCCCTCACCGCTCAAGA
>JBASVF010000026.1:0-2486 GCA_049275795.1 Desulfomonilia bacterium | reverse complement strand
TCCTGTGCTGTGTCTTGCAGGCTTTCAAAGGAGGGGCGGTCCCGGCTGCGGCGAGACTCTCCTCGGTGCAAATGCCTCGAATCCCGGCGCAGCGCTTACGGCGCCGAACGTGTATTTGGGAATATCCGGTTTCTCACGATAGCGCCGGGAATCTCCCGCTCCCGGAGAGCGTGTCCCTTCCCTGCTGCGAGATGCTGTGCAAGGCTCCTGATTCCTCTTCTTCGAGCACTTCTTATCAGGGCCTTCCGGGAATGTCATCACCTTCTTTTGCCCCGGCCCCTTCGATGTAGATCCCGATAAAGTACTCGGACATCATCTTCTCGAGCCAGTGATCGAAGGCCTCGAATTGGTGCTTCTTCTGGAGTTCGATCGTAATCTCGTCCCTGACCTCCTCGAGGGATGCGCCGCCGTGGATCCCCCGCTCCAGGAGCTCGTACACGGCCTGGTAGCCGTTCATGTCGATCGGGCCCACCACGTCCCCCGGCTGCGCGGTCTGAAGCGCGGAGCGCACCTCGGGAGAAAGGTCCTCAAAGGCCACCCACCCGATATCCGGGCTCCCCGATACCAGGACCTCGGAATAGCGCTTCGCCACCTCTTCGAAGGAGTAACCCTCTTCAAGCTCGTCGAGGGCGTATTTGATCCGCTCCGGGTTCTCGCGCACGAGGATCTGGTTGAGATGGACCGATGGTTTGCCCCGGTACTTCAGCTGTCTCTCGTAGTAGCTCCTGACCATGTTTTCGGTCACCACGACCCGGGAGCGGACCATCAGGTCCATGAGGGCTGTCTTGCGAATGTAGCTCTGGGCGTCGGAGAGGCTCATGCCCGATTTCTCGGAGAGCTCCTGTGCCTCCTGCTCCGCCACGGGGGGAAGGCCCAGGGACTCGTAGATCTTCTTCACCACGATGTCTTCCACCATGAGATCCAGCACCCGGCGCTGCGTCGCCAGGTCGTACGCGGGCGCTCCGAGCGATTCCATCTTCTCGTGCAGGTCAGAGGCCATGATGATGGTGTCGTCCACCACGGCCACGATGCCGTCGATCATCTCGCCTGAGGCGCGTCCGCCGGAAAGCGCGATCAGGACCAGGAAGGCGAGTACGCTAACCGCCGATCGAAACCTCATTGATCCCACTCCAGTCCACCTCTACCCGGTATTCCTTCTTGAGTTCCTCGATCCAGTCTGCATACTTCTTTTCAAACGATTCTTCCACCAGTTTCTCGCGAATGTAATCAGCAGCCTCGATGAGAGAGAGCGTCTTGCTCGGAGTCCGCTTGGCGACGAAGAAGATGTGGTAACCCTGCTGGGTCTCGATGATGTTCGAGTAGCGCCTTTCGGGAATGGAGAACACCACGTCCTCCACGTTCTTGGGCAGGTCTCCTTTTGCAAAGATGCCCATGAACCCCGAGTTATCCAGGCCGCCCCACTCGCCGTACTCCTTCACCACCGCCTCGAGCGCAACGCCGGAGCGGAGCCTGGCCAGGGCCTCCCTGGCCTTGTGCCGGTCCTTGACGAACACGTGGTACAGCTCCACCGTGGGCTCCAGCTCGAACTCTTCGGCATGGGCCTCGTAGTAGCGTTTCACCTCCTCGGCGCTGATCGAGACGTCCTTGTGCACCACGCGCTCGATCGTGCGCCTGATCAGGGCCTGCTTGCGCAAGAACTCGGTCATGTCGTCGATGTTGCGGGAATCCTCTGTCAGGAGCCGATCGAGGTCCTGCTTCTCGATCCCCTCGAGAAGACCTTTCATGGCGATGCCCACCTCTTCGTCGCTCACCGTGATGAGCCTTGTGCGGGCATACTGCAGGATGAGCTCCTCCTCCACGATGGTGTTCACGAAGACCGGCTTCATTGCATCGAGCTGCTCCTCGGAGGTGATCATCGATTCCTCGGCGAAGCGCTCCATGCGCTCGGCAAAGGCCTGCCTGCTGATGCACACGTCGCCCACGCGAACGAGGCACGCATTCCGGCGGTCAGTGCACGCCGCGAGCGCCAGACTCAGCAATGCGATGGAGAATATCAAGCACTTCCTGCGAAACATGTTCATCCCCTGCGGGAATTTCTGCGATGCCCTGGGGCGAGAGCCTGCCGTCCCTGACGGTGACGATCTCGATCAGGGCATCGAGGTTGATCATGCTATCACGCCCCAGGTGCAACCTCAAACGGTTGTTTTGCCTTTCGAGCTTTTTGATGCGCATCTTCTTGAGGCGGTCCCTGATCTCTGCGATCGCGACGAGCTCCCTGAACGCCTCGGGCGGCTTGCCGTAGAGGTCGGTGACCTCGCTCAGGATATCGGGCAGCTCGCCGGCCTCGGCCGAAAAGAGCCGCTTGTACAGGCCGAGCCTCAGGCGCGCATCCGGGCAGTAATCCTCGGGGATGTAGGCGTCCAGCCCGATGTGGATCTCGGGGTCGATCTCCGGGGCGGTTTCCCTGCCCTGGAGCCGGTCCACCGCTTCCTTCAGCAGCTGCTGGTAGAGCTCGAAGCCGATCG